>SOIA01000200.1 GCA_004378665.1 Candidatus Aminicenantota bacterium | reverse complement strand
TTGTCATGCTCCTCATGGGTTATCGCTCTGAGGTCGGCCTTCCTGTTATCATTCTGTTTGCTTCTCTTGCTCTTTTTTGTATGGGCCATTCGTTTTTCAAGAATTTTGCATTCACCATCTGGGTTTTTGTGTTTGTTGCCGCTTCGATGTTTTATCCTTCGGTATTCGGAGTTTGGTTCAGATTCGACCTGAAATTTCTGATTGTCCCTCTTATTCAGATTATTATGTTCGGTATGGGAACCACCCTGAATGTAAAGGATTTCGGAAGAGTGTTTGTCATGCCGTGGCCTGTTTTTATCGGGATATTTCTTCAGTTTACTGTGATGCCCCTTGCAGGTTACAGCCTTGCCATGCTGTTCAATTTTGATCCAGAGGTTGCAGCGGGTGTGATATTAATCGGCTCGTGTTCGGGTGGAGTTGCATCTAACCTTATGACGTATCTTGCGGGCGGCAATGTGGCACTTTCTGTCACGATGACCTCCTGCTCTACCCTTATTTCCCCGCTGATGACCCCCTTATTGATGAAGGTTCTTGCAGGAAGGCTCGTGCCGATTGATTTTGTGGCCATGATGTTTTCGATATTCAATATGATCATAATCCCGATACTTGCGGGACTAATCGCTAACAGAATTCTCTACAGTCGAGCGAAGTGGGCCAATAAAGCCGTATCGCTGGCTCTCATTTCAAGCGCGAGCCTCTTCCTTTCTGCAGCAGCTATTTTTCTGCGAGAGGATTTTCTCGGGCCGCTGGCCACGCTCAAGAACGGAATAATCATCGGGTTTGCACTGATATGTTTAGTTGCATTAGCGAAGCTCATTGTCAACATCGTGCTCAGGGGGTCAGGAAACTGGATGGACAAGGCGCTGCCGATCGTTTCAATGTCTGGCATCTGTTTTATCATCGCTATTATCACTGCACGATCCAGGGATAAACTTTTAACAGTGGGATTAGCGTTGATCGCTGTGGCGATCATTCATAACTTTATCGGCTATGTCCTCGGATACTGGGGCGGTAGGGCAGCAAAGTTGGATGAGACCTCTTGCCGCACCATGGGCTTTGAGGTCGGCATGCAGAATGGCGGCATGGCATCCGGCATTGCCATGGAAGTCCTGAAGAGCGCCAGTGCAGCAATGGCCCCTGCGATATTCGGTCCATGGATGAACATTTCAGGGTCGGTTCTTGCCAATTGGTGGCGTCGAAAACCGGTCAAAAGCAGACGATAAGGAAATCCAAAGAAAATCTCATACAGCACCTCCTGTTATCACGGAAATGGAGATGCTTTCTATAACGGGCTGCGGCTTGAATTGAGTCCTTCATTTTAGGTATAATTATTTCTAAGATAAGCATTCCTCATCAGTTAAAACTAAAATGAAACTTCGCCCTTTATCTTTAAGAACAAAGCTCATCCTTAGTTTCCTTATTGTCATTATTATAGGGGGCTTATTGTCATTAAGTTTGGGATGGCGATTGGTGAAAAGGACCATTATCGACCAAGCTCAACTGAAAGTGAAACATGACCTTGCTGCGGCCTGGATGGTCTTCAACAAAAAGCTTAAAGAAATAAATGAAATTGTCGATTTAACGGCTGCGAGAGAGGGCCTTCAGGAAGCCATAAAAAGCAGAAAAAAAGACATACTCTTGAAGTCTCTCAGTCGAGTGAGAGAAAATTATGGATTAGATGTATTAACTCTCACGGATCACAATGGTAAAGTGATCATTCGCACCAGGAATCCAGAGGTTATAGGGGATGATCAATCTCAAGATGAAATTATAAAATCGGCTCTCAAGAAAGGTCCTCTCGCCCATCCACAGATTGTGTCTCGCGATGAACTCCTCAAAGAAGGGCAAGACCTGGCAGATCAAGCTTACATGGAATTTATTGATACTCCAAAAGCAGCTCCCCGGCCTGATAACGAAGAAACGAACGGCCTCATGTTGAAAGCCGCTTCATCTGTTCAGGACGAATACGGCAATCACCTGGGCGTCCTATATGGAGGAATACTGCTCAACCGCAACTACGAGATTGTCGACAGGGTCAAAGAAACCGTTTACAAGGGAGAAAAGTACAAAGGACGAGATAAAGGAACAGCCACAATTTTCCAGCATGATTTACGTATTTCCACGAATGTGATAAATGAAAAAGGAGAAAGAGCCATCGGGACAAGAGTCTCAAAAGAGGTCAATAATGCTGTCCTTAAGGAGGGAAAGCCTTGGATTGATAGAGCTTTTGTGGTCAATGACTGGTACATCACAGCCTATGAGCCCATCAAAGATATAGATAATAAAATAATCGGCATCCTCTATGTCGGCATGCTTGAAAGACCTTATATAGATACGACCACGCAAGTCATGCTCACTTTTACGGCAATGGCCTTTCTCTGTGTTGTCTTTTTGTTGGTTATTCTCTATTTCTCAACGACCAGGATCATCAATCCCCTCCAGAAAATGGTCATCGCTACGCAAGAAATAGCCAGGGGGGATTTGTCTCATAAGGTTGAAATGAAGTCCGGAGATGAAATCGGCGATTTAGCTGATTCCTTCAACCAGATGACAGCTAAACTGAAATCCGCGAATAAAAAGCTTGTCGAATGGGGAAAAACTCTGGAGAAAAAAGTTGAGGAACGGACCAAAGAGTTGACAGAAATGCAGACTCATCTCGTTCAATCGGAAAAGCTCGCCTCTCTTGGAAAATTGGCAGCAGGCATTGCGCATGAAATTAACAATCCCCTCGGAGGTATACTTATCTACAGCCATCTGCTGCTTGAAGATACAGATAAAGATAGTCCGTATTATGAGAACCTGAAAAAGATAGTCAAAGAGACTTCGAGGTGTAAGCTCATAGTGAGAGGCCTCCTCGAATTTGCCCGTCCCAAAGAGCCTGAAATGTCCCTTGTTATTATCAGCGAAATCATAGAAAGATCTCTAGCCATCATGGAACGTCAAGCCCTTTTCCAGAACATTACCATAAAAAAGTCCTATGCCTCTGACTTGCCCCAAATCGTCGCGGACAGTGCCCAGCTCCAGCAGGTATTCATTAACATTATTCTTAACGCCGCAGAAGCCATGGATGGAAACGGAGTGCTCACTCTCGAGTCATCCCTGAATGCAGATGGCTCGTTAATAGAAGTCAAATTTTCCGATACCGGACACGGCATAAAAAAAGAGGACAAAAAACGGCTTTTTGAGCCTTTCTTTTCCACAAAAGAAGTCGGGAAGGGCACAGGTCTGGGTCTGGCGATAAGTTACAGCATTATCCAAAAACATCAAGGCACGATTGAAGTTGAGAGCCAGCCTGAAAAAGGATCCGCTTTCACTGTTAAACTCCCTGTTGTGAAAGAGATCGAACATGACTGAAAAAGTCAATATATTGATCATAGACGACGAAGAAACTATCAGAGACTCCTGCAGTCAAGTCCTTGGGAAAGAGGGATATACGGCCAAAGGAGCCAGAGATGGAAGTGAGGGCCTGAAGCTTTTCAAAAAAGAATTCTTTCATGTTGTCTTCCTTGACTTGAAATTACCAGGCCTTGATGGGATGGAAATCCTTAAAAGAATAAAGGAAGAAAACCCAGAAACGCCTGTCATCATCATAACTGGATTCGCAACCATCGAATCTGCCGTTGAAGCCATAAAAAAAGGGGCATTCGATTATTTGGCAAAGCCTTTTAGTCCCGAAGAGCTGCGCGTCGTCGCCAAAAAAGCTTTGGAAAGTCGAAGAACTTTCTTCGAAAACATCTATCTTCGTGGAGAGCTTGATAAAACAAGCAGATTTGACATGGTCATCGGGAAAAGCAAGGCGATGGAAAAAGTCTTGGATATCATAAGACGTGTAAGCCCTTCTGAGAGTACAGTTCTAATCACAGGAGAAAGTGGCACAGGAAAGGAACTCCTTGCCCGAGAAATTCATAACCGTAGCCCAAGAAAGAATGCGCCTTTTGTCGTTGTGGATTGCGGAGCCCTTGTTGATAATCTTTTTGAAAGCGAACTTTTTGGCCATGTTAAAGGATCTTTCACAGGAGCCCATGAAACAAAGCATGGACGATTTGAAGTTGCCAATGGAGGGACGATTTTCTTAGATGAAATCAGCAATATCAGCCTTAACATCCAGACGAACCTTTTGAGGGTTATTCAAGAGCGAGAAGTCACACGAGTTGGAAGCACAAAGCCCATAAAAGTGGATGTCCGTATCCTGGCAGCCACAAATGAGAATTTAGTAGAGTTGGTAAGGAAAAGGAAATTCAGGGAAGACCTTTTCTACCGGTTGAGTGTTGTTCCAGTTCATCTCCCTTCTTTAAGAGAAAGAAAAGAAGACATCCCACTTCTTGTTGAACATTTCTTGCAGAAGTACAGCAGAAGAGCCAGGAAAAAGATAAATAGCATCTCCCCAATGGTCAAGAAAGATTTGATGGAATACGAATGGCCAGGGAATATCAGGGAATTGGAGAATACCGTCGAGAGGGCTGTGGTCCTCTCAAAAAACGATGAGATCCAACTCGAGGATCTCATGTATCATGGAATCAGCTCCACTGCTTCTTTATTCCATCTTGCCGGAGGAAGGTATAAAGCACTTGAAGATGTGGAAAAGGAATATATAAAAACTGTACTTGGAGCTCAACACGGAAACAAAAGCAAAACAGCTAAAATTCTTGGCATCGACCGCAAAACATTAATGGCAAAAGTTAAGAAATATGAAATCCAATGATAAAAGTTAGAGGTTAACGCGCCAAACTTTCCGATTTTGAATCCATAATCTAAAACTGAAAACTCGAAATTCAACTCTCTCAAGGTTTCCTGCTATGTCAAAATTGAACAAGTGTGGGGAAAAATTCCCCACTCTTTTTTCCTATTCGTTCCCGCGTGAGAGATTCTTTCTCATGGTAAGATTCTATCTCATTTTTTATCAATAACTTAAAGATGGAACAGAACTTCTATCTTTTTATGTCTAACAGGCATGTAATTTGCATAAGAAAAAATCTCCGAGAGCCGCAGGAATGAATGTTTCGATTTTATGCCAAGAAAGGCAAAAAAAACAATAAAACAAAAGGAAACAAAAAATGAGGATAATCAAACTTAAAAAGGACAACCTGTTTCCCTTCTTGGAAATCATTTCCGAGGAGGCCGATCTTTGGGCACCGGTAAAGAAAGGAGATAAGCACGCATTTACTATTATCGATGATTTATCAAAGATCGAACTGGAAACCACGAGAACCATTATCCCACCCAAAAAAATTTTTACTCCTCCCACATTCAGTATGTTCAGCATCTCCGATAAAGGCTACAAGGAAGACTTCTCTCACATCACGAAAAAGATCCTTTTCGGTATCCACCCCTGCGATATTCACGGGTTGCTCACCCTGGACTCTTTTTTCAAACAGGCCTATCTTGATCCTTATTATCTCGAAGCCAGGAAAAACACTCTGATTCTGGGGCTTTCCTGCTGGCCTGACGAATACTGTTTTGCTAAATCCACGCATACGCATGTCATCGAAGAGGGCTTTGATCTTTTTTTCACGGACCTCAAAGACTTCTTTCTTGTCTGGATTGGCTCCAGCCAGGGGGATGATCTTATCCGGCTCAAGCCAGAGCTTTTTGATGAAGGTTTAAAGGATCAAGACATCCAGACCTATATCAACTGGCAGGCTGAGAGAGACAACGCTTACAAGTGGAACATTAAATTCATCGCTCTGCCTGACCTGATGGAGCTTAAATACAGGGATCCACTCTGGGAAAAATTGGGTGATGCCTGTTTAGCGTGTGGGTCATGCTCCAATGTCTGCCCAACCTGCAACTGTTACAACATCATGGATAAACAGTTCTTGGGTGGAAAGGATGGAAAAATAATCCGCCACTGGGATGCTTGCACGCTTGAAGAATATTCAGAAGTCGCTGGCGGCGAAAATTTCAGGAAAAAAAGGTCAGACAGGCTGAAGCTTTGGTATACCCATAAGTTACAGGCTTACATCTCAAAATACGGAAAACCAAGCTGTGTTGGATGTGGCCGCTGCATTGCCACCTGCCCGGTAGACATCAACGTTCGAACAGTGGGACAAGCTCTTCTCGGTGAAAAGCCGGATGCCTTCTGGGCCAGATTTAACAAAGAGGTGACAAAATGAACGGAGAAAATAAACAATTGACCATATCCAATCCTTTCCTCCCTGAACCTGCGAGGATCGTCCGTACCTATTACCTCACAGAAGACGTTAAATTTTTCCAGGTCCGGGTCGTAGATATGGACAAAGCCCTTTCTTTTAAATATTGTCCGGGCCAGTTTGCCATGATTTCTGTCGTGGGGGCTGGTGAAGCCCCTTTCTCGATATCGTCCACGCCGTCCCGACCAGGTTTGTTGGAATTTTGCATCCGAAAAGTCGGGGGCGTGACCAATGCTCTTTTCCGGATGAAAGAAAATGACCTGATCGGGATCAGAGGCCCCTATGGTAATGGCTTCCCCGTAGAAAGAATGAGAGATAAGGATATCCTCATCGTGGTGGGCGGTCTGGGCACAGCTCCCCTCCGCTCTGTTCTGCTGTACTGTCTGGATAACCGCGACCAGTTTCGCAGGGTTTCTCTGCTTCACGGGGCCAAAAGACCATCTGAAATGATCTTTCGCGAAGAGTTTTTTGCATTAAAAGAGAGGGAAGATCTCGAATGTCATTTAGCTGTTGATGGAGATGACACAGGAACATGGACAGAAAACATTGGAGTTGTGACCACTCTCTTTCCGAAGCTCAAAGAGATCGACCCTTCGAGCACCTACGCCCTCGTGTGCGGGCCACCTGTCATGTATAAG
This sequence comes from Candidatus Aminicenantota bacterium, assembly GCA_004378665.1. Lineage (GTDB taxonomy): Bacteria > Acidobacteriota > Aminicenantia > Aminicenantales > Aminicenantaceae > SOIA01. The sequence goes on along the minus strand of SOIA01000200.1, from coordinate 5,208 downwards.
TTCGTAATCAAAGAGTTTGTTAAATTAAACATTCCCAAGGACCAAATCTTGATGACGCTTGAAAGAAGAATGAAATGCGGGGTAGGAAAATGCGGCCACTGTGCCATTGATTATATCTATACCTGCTTGGACGGACCTGTCTTCACCTACTGGGATGTTATCCACATGAGGGAGCTCATTTAAGGAGGAGATGGTGACTAAAAATAATAACAACAAATTGAAAATCGGAATCTACGAATTAACAGGCTGCGCGGGCGATGCTCTCCTTATTCTCGATTGTGAAAAAGAGCTAGTGGATATATTCCAGGCCGCTGATATCCAATCTTTCCTGATGGCAAAAAGCGACAACATCGATGGAGAGCTGGATATTGCCCTTGTGGAAGGCTCTGTTTCCACAGAGAAAGAAAAAAAAGAAATCCTTGACATAAGAAAAAGAGCGAAAACAGTTGTTGCCATAGGCATCTGCGCCTGCTTTGGAGGAATCCAGGCCGCCTTCCTGGATGAAAAAGAATGGGAAGCAAACTTTAAAGAAGTCTACGGGAATATCAAGATGAAACACACAAAGCCTGTCCAATCCAAGCCCATCGATGAGTACATAAAAGTGGATTATTACCTACCAGGCTGCCCCATCGATAAAGAGCAATTTTTATCCACTTTAAACCGTATTTTAAGGGGGAATCCACCGGAGCTCTACCGATTTTCTGTCTGCGTGGAATGCAAGTGGAACGAGAACGACTGCCTGCTCAATAAAGACATTCCTTGCCTAGGTCCTATAACTCGAGCAGGATGCGGCTCAATCTGTATCAACCATAATCTTCCCTGTGTTGGCTGCTGGGGGCCGGTGGAAGAGGCCAACATTGCGTCTGAATTCCAGCTCTTGCGGGAAAAAGGATTTGACCATGACTTTATCAAGAAAAAAATGGCCAATTTCAGCGGCACGGGAATGGCCGATTTCTTCGGCAAACTCAAAGGAGAGAAAGGATGAAAAAAATATCTGTGGAACACCTGGCTCGTGTGGAAGGAAGCGGAGGAATCTCCGCTACGATTGATGGCAAAGTTGTGACAAATGTGAAATTTGTTGTGAACGAAGGTCCCCGCCTTGTAGAGAGGTTGACCCTGGGTAAAACTCCTGAGGAAGATGTCAACATTGTCCCCCGTATCTGTGCCATCTGCACAATCTCCCATAAATACGCTATCCTTCGTGCCATGGAAAACGCTTTGTCTGTGAAAGTTTCCTCCAAGGTCTCGCTTTTAAGAGAACTCATGCATATGGGTGAGATGATAGAAAGCCATTCTCTCCATATATATTACCTTGCTCTTCCGGATTATGTCGGATTTCCAAGTGCCATTGCCATGGCTTCAAAATTCGACCTTGAAGTCAGAATAGCCCTCGAGATGAAGGAATTCGGCAACCATATCATGAAAACCGCAAGCGGCCGTTACATCCACGGCGAGAATCCTGTCATCGGCGGCTTCGGGAAGTTTCCCTCAGATGAAGAATTGGCCTGGATAAAAAGTAGAGCGATTCAATTCATGCCTTTTGTTATGAAAACAGTGAGACTTTTCTGCGAGCTGGATTATCCCGATTGTCCTGAAGAAGATACTGTTTATGCTTGCTGCAACCCTGATAAGAACACCTACGGCTTTGTTGGAGATGAAATACTCCTCTCCACGGGAAAAACGATAAAAAAAGAGGATTACAAAAACCTGACGAACGAATTCGTAGTCTCTCATTCCTACGCAAAGCGAAGCCTCTATAAGGGAAAACCTTATTCTGTGGGGGCATTAGCCAGAGTCAATAACCTTGGCGACAGGCTGAAAGGTGAAGCAAGAAAGATGTACCAGAGATATTTTAACCGCCGCTGGAAGAGAAATCCTCTCTTCAACAATGCTGCTCAAGCTTTAGAACTCCTTTATGCTTTCGAGAGAATACCATCTATCGTCGATAAAATGCTCAAGCTCTCTGATCCTCCTCTTGTGACTTACACCAAAAAAGATGGCAGGGGCACGGGAATCGTTGAGGCACCAAGAGGTCTTCTTATCCACTCCTATGAAATATCCGGCGGACTCGTCTCTTACACCGACATCATTACCCCCACGGCCCAGAATGCTGAGGATATCGAAAGATACTGCTTGATCGCCGCCCAGAAATTCCTTTATAGAGGAGAGGAGGACAAGATCAGAGATAGGATGGAACTAGTGGTTCGTGCTTACGACCCATGTATCAGTTGTTCGGCCCACATGGCTGAAGTCAGAAATGCTCCCCCAGAGGACTGGAAAGTCCGATTAGCTAAGCTCAAAGAAAGAAACTTGCCGATCTTTATAGGAGTCGGCGAACGCGACCGTTCTGACGATGCCGTGGGTATAGAGCTCGCCCTTAAACTCAAAAAACATGGAGTAAAGGATGTCTGGCTTGAATCAGAAGTGAGAGAGAGAGAAGTCCCCTGGAACAAAGCAAGTCACCGTCCACTTGTTTTCCTTGATGCTGTGGATTTCAGAGAAAAGTCAGGGAAAGTGATTCTTCTCCCGCTTCACTACATTTTCTCCGATTCAGCCTTGAGCCACAGGCTTCTGCCGTTCATCTCAAATGGGATGAGCTACGAACGGCTGAAGAATTCTTTTGTTCTCGGGATTCAGCCTGAATCAATCGAGGAAGGCAGAAAGATTTCCAGCCCGGTCCGCCAGGCTCTGCTCAAAGTGCTGGATCAAATTATAAACTGATTAAATAAAAAAATGTTAGCTATTTTCGGTAATCTTCAAGAACCGTCCCCTTCCTCTCAAGAACCATCCAGTCTGGTGAAAAAAGTGATTATCAATAGATAATCATCTCCTTTTCCCCATCAATCCCCTCACCACTGGACTAAGGGGGCGGTTCTTTTTTCGATTCATATTTCAATCTTCAAAATTAACGTCCCTGATTTTCTTCCCTTTCTGTCGAAGAAGACGAAGAAAAAGGGGCCTGTCCCCTTTTTCTTTGTTCCTTTTTTGAACAGCAGTGGGGAATAATTCCCCACATGTTTTTACCGCTGTTTTATGAGATCAGGGAGGGCCCTGTATCATCATTATAATTTCTTTAATATCAATAAGATATACCTCCGTAAGATTTTCCTCTCCTCTGGATTATTTGGCATATTAATTGCATTAACAATGATATGAGGAAGCTGAAAGTGACGGAAACAGAAAAAAGAATCCTTATCATCGACACCAACATCACAGAGAGAACGGTTATGGCAGCTTTTTTAAAAAGCGAAAATTTCAGTGTTGAAACAGGAAAAGGGCTTGCAGATGCGGTTGAGAAAATCCGAAGAGGTTATTTTGACTGTTTAATCATGGATGTAAAGCTGCCAGAAATGAAAGGATACGAAGCCGTTCCAATCATAAAAAGTATCGATCCTAAAATAAAGGTCATCATGACAACGAAAAAAAACACGAAAAGTCTGGAAGCAAAAGTCAGAGAACAGGACATATTTTTTTATTTCATAAAATCTTTCAGTAAAGAAGAATTAAAATTAGCGATCAATAACGCCTTCAATGAATAAGGAGGAAAAAATGGAAAAACAAAAGGCAAAAATTTTAATCATCGATGATGATCCGGACTTCAGAGACGCTGTAACACCTATTTTGGAATCAGCCCTGTATGATGTTGTGAATGCCTCAAACCCTGAGGAAGGAAAGAAGAAAATCTTCTCCGAAGAACCAGATCTCATTCTTCTTGACATCATGATGGACAGCCTCTTTGACGGCTTCTCTCTTTGCCACGCGATCAAAACCTCGAAGGAATACAAGGAATTCAATGATATCCCGATTATCTTTGTCTCTGCCGTTAAAGAAGTTACAGGTTCACGATTCCAGTTTAAAGGTGAAGAACAGGGAATGGTTGGCCCCGACGACTACATCGATAAGCCCGTTAAGCCTGATGATCTTCTTTCTCGTATTGAAAAGCTCCTGAACAAATGAAAGAGGAGATGTCCACAACAAGAGTTCCAGGCATTTCCATTTTCTTAAGACATAGCCAAACATTTTTCCACAAAAAAATTATCGACTGAAATAGATTTAAGATTAAGGAAGAATATTTCCGATATGCCTGATAAAAACATAAGCCATTTAGCTTCATAAAGAAATAAAAATGGTAGAGAAAAAGACTGTCATACTCGTGATCGACGATGAGGAGTCCATGCGGGACTCCTGCAGCAAGATTCTGTTGAAAGATGGTTTTCTCGCGGAAACGGCAGAGGATGGCTCTACAGGTTTAGAAAAAGCAAGAAAAGCCAAGCCCGATTTGGTTCTCATTGATCTAAAAATGCCTGGCATCAGTGGCATGGAAGTATTGGAAAAAATCAAGGAAATCGAGCCCAATATTATAGCTGTCGTTATCACAGGGTATGCCACGGTTGAATCAGCTGTGGAGGCTATGAAAAAAGGGGCATATGATTTCCTTCCTAAACCTTTTACTCCGGATCAATTGCGTATCATTATCAGACGAGGGTTGGAGAGACGAGAGCTCATCCTGGAAACTGAATCGCTCCGAAAAGAGAAAAAACTGATGGAGGAAAATTTTATCACCATGGTGACTCATCAGCTTCGAAGCCCCCTTGTTGCCGTTCAGCAGTATTTTGAAGTCCTTCTGGCAGGTATGGTAGGTGAGATTCAGGAAAAGCAAAGAGAAATGATCCTAAAAGGCAGGAACCGGTTAGAGCGCCTTCTGAGTCTGATCAGTGACTGGTTGGATGTCGCCAGGTTGGACAGTGGACAAATCGTCGACAAACTCAGGTCTTTATCATTGAAAAAAGTTTTAAGTAAGGTTGTGGAAGACTTACGGCCTTTAACGAAAGAAAATAATATCTCTCTGAAGCTCGGGTCTTGCAGCGAAAATGATCTTGTTCAAGGGGATGAGGACACTTTGGAGCAAGTCTTCTCCAACCTTATCACAAACGCGATCAGATACAACAAGCCGAAAGGACAGGTCATAATAAACATCAGGGAAAATAAGGATTTTATTGTTACAGGAGTTCAAGATACAGGGATCGGAATCTCCAAGGATCATCTTACGTTCATATTTGACCAGTTCTACAGAGTCAAACGCACTGAAGATCAGAAAATTAAGGGCACAGGGTTAGGGCTGTCCATCGCCAAAAAAATTGTCGAGGCCCACGGAGGCTCCATTCAGGTGTCCAGCGAGGAGGGCAAAGGGAGCACATTCACAGTTTT
>SOIA01000246.1 GCA_004378665.1 Candidatus Aminicenantota bacterium | reverse complement strand
GCTTTTCACCCAGATTTTGATTATCCCTTGAGGTTTATCCAGCCCATAATCCTTTAAGTCCAGAGGGGGATCGATGAATCCTGTGGCTTTGAGGCTTTCGATCTGCCGGATGAACGTCTGAATCTTATTGTTATCCGCGTCTTCCTGAACCGGGGACTCAAAATGCCCGGTGTTCTCCTGGTCTTTAGAAAGCTCCCAATCCAGCTCTCCCATCTTCAAATGAAGGCGGTTGACCTCCCAGCTGTAGAAATTGGCGACCTCTTTTTCCCTCAATTCCAGGACTTCTTTCTCGAGATCGGAGAGGATCGTGTCTTCGGTTTCGATGATTTTAGACGAGAGGGATGTGGTTGCGTAGAGCTTCTCATCTTTTTTATGGAGGGAAAAAGTCAGTTCCTGACTTTTTACAGGCAGGGACAGCGCGATTTCGTAGTCAGGCTTGTCGAGTCCGAACTTCTCTAGATCTTCTTTTTGTTTTTCTTCAGAGACAAATTCCTTCGCTATCAAGCCTGAGAGTGAATCGATTATTCCGCTGATCTTGTTTTCTATCGCCAGGGCTTTCACAGGCTTTTCAAAGAACCATTCCTCTTCCTCCTTTTCAGCTTCCCACTGAATCTCCTTTGCCCGCAGAGTAATGCTTTTCACATCATCCGTTTTAAACCTGAATATATCCTTCTGGCGGAATTCAAAGAGGCTTTTTTCCATCGTGTCCTTGAGATAGCTGGGGATGAGCACGACTCGTGTTTCGTCCTCTCTTTTGGCGAAGAAGGTGTTATCCAGAGGATTCTCGGCGCCCACGAGGATTTTGACCGGCTTTTCCCTGTCTTTCAACCAAAGGCTGATTTCCTTTTTGGGGATTTCGTATTTCTCCACATCGTCTGGCTCCTCTTCAACCACTCTCTCTATCCGGAGATCCGAGAAATTATCAGCCAGTCGGTCCACTTCATATTTGTCCGCCTTCGCCTCAATAGGTTCGGTGATGACCCATCCTTCATCCCCGTTTACAGTCTTTTGAAAAGTGATGATTTCGCCGTTTCTTTTCAGCATGATCTTCTGAACGTCATCAGAGGAAAGGGAAACCAATTTATCCTCATCACTTTCTTTTCCCCCTCCCTTGAACTCTTCAAAAAGCAGCACAAAAGCCAGTAGAGCCACGAAGGCAAGAAAAAGAAAGATGGTTTTTTTAAACTTCATAGTGACCGTCTCCTCACCCAGACTGTGATTCCGACGACAAGGACAATAAGAGGGAGAATGATGACAGAAACGAAGAAGAGGATTCGTCCCTGAATGGCTGTTATTTGGATCGTTTTCGGTGAGGATGTCCTTGCCTGGATGGAGATCAAGTCTGCTTCTTCAGCGAGCCAGTTGATCGTGTTCAGGAAGAGGTTCCCATTGCCTGAGAGATAGTAGTATCTGTTGGCGGCAAAGTCTGAATCTCCGAATACGGCCAGGCGTCCTTCCTGTTTCGGACTTTCTTCTTCAGGTGGAATTTCTTCCTTCATCTCCTCTTTTGGCTCTGTTTGGTCCTGCGCATCCTCTTCTCTGGGCTCCACGGTCACCACAGCCGCGATGGATACGGGGCCTGCGGCATCTGTATCCCCATCAAACGTGACTTCCTGTTCTGTAAGCTGCCGTTCTGACCAGGCGTTCGGGCTTGTTTTTGCCAGGATTGTGGTTGTGACCCCTGCGGGCTGTTCCTCTGCCTCATTCACTGAGCGCGCATACGGGAAGAAAGTGGCGAAATTGAATTTTTCAGTGATCGGATGGGATTCGTAGCCGGTCACCACGGGCATGAAGTAGTCTCCCCCCATAAGGCGGGAGACAGTGTCCACGATCAAGTCATCTTCGAGCTGAATGCCGTATTCGGCAAGGAAAGGTTTCAATCCGGGAGCGGTTTCGGGGTCGACCATGAAGAAAACCCGTCCTCCTTCACTTATGAAATTCCGGATGGTTTCCAGTTCGTTGGGCAGGAGGTCTTTTTTCGCGCCCGGGATGACAAGGACAGAACAGTCTTCCGGGAAATTATCCGCAAGAGCCAGAGTGAGCTTTTTAACTTCATAGGCGAGCTTTTCCAGCTCTTCTTTGGCGATAGAGTAGCCGATTTCTTCGCTGCTCTCGGTGCTTGTCTCCCCATGTCCTTCGAGAAAATAGATCACTTTTTTCTTTTCCCTGGAGACTTTGACGATGGCGTTGGTCAGGTCTTCCTCGCTTGTGGTCGTGATGCGGCTTTCTTTATCCCCGCTTTCCAGAATGGTGGTTCCGTCGGTTGTGACCTCGTATCTTTTGACCAGGCCGGGATTCTTGTCGGGATCGATGAACTCGTACTTGATCTTCTTGGAATGGTAGGCATAGTTTTGAAGAAGGATTTCCATTTTGCCCTTGTTGAAATTTGCTTCCAGGAAGAAACACCGGATGTCCACTTGCTCTTTGAGGTTTTTAATGACCTGTACGGATTGATCGGACAGGCTGTGGAGTTTGGCTTCGGTGAAATCGAACCGGTGATGATGTCTGGCGAAGAAGTAATTGATCAGAATCAGGATGCCTAAAACGAGGACTACGACTACCATCATGTTGCTCGAATAAATGAAGGACCTGCGTTTAAAGCCTTCTTTGAGAGAGGAGAGATTGATGATGATGTAGAGAGCCAGAGCAGCGATTCCGATTACTCCGAGAATAAGGGCAATCGTTTTCCTGTGCGGCCAGATTCTCCAGGAAACCAGCGCGAAAAATATCAGAGCTAATGCGATGTAGTTCAGGTTTTGTTTGATTTTTTCCATTCTTACCTCCACCTTCGGGACTGGATCACCGAATGCGTGAGAAAGAGACCGAGAGAGATTAAGCTGAGGTAGTAGACAAGATCCGTGGTATCCAGGATTCCGCGTGTCAGGTCGTCAAAATGCTGGAAGAAGGAGAGGTAATCGAGGACATCTCCCCACATCCCGCTCGCCGAGCCTGCCGCCCAGTTCAGTATCCAGAAAAGAAGGAGAACGCCGAAAGTCAACATGGCAGCCACAACCTGGCTTTCTGTCACGGAAGAGAAAAATATTCCGATGGCCAGGAAGGCTGCGCCCATCAGGAACAGTCCCAGATATCCGTTCAGTATGGGAGCGAATTCAGGGTTTCCGTAAGCAAACGTGAAGATCGAGAGGATTCCGGTCAACAGAAGCATGACCACGAGAACAAAAAGGGAGGCAAAATATTTTCCCAGAATGATCTGGCCGACGGAAATGGGAGAGGTGAATAACAGCTCATCTGTCTGCCTTTTTTTCTCTTCAGCGAAAAGCCGCATGGTGAGAAGCGGGATCGTAAATAAAAGAATGACGCTGATATTGTGAAATAGAGGAGAATAGACCATTTGATTGATGTTGAGCTGCTGGATAGCTTCCGGGTATCTTGAAGCCTGCATAGAATAGGAATCGAACCACAAGATAAGGCTGTAGAAGAAGAATCCCGTCACAAACAGAAACACAAAAGTGATCACATAGGCGATCGGAGATGTGAAATAGGTTTTGATCTCCTTGTTGCATATGGCCCATATATTTTTCATTGATCCACACCTCCCGAGATAATGCTGAGATACAGGTCTTCGATATCCATACCCAGAGGCTTCATTTCGAGTAAACCCAGTTCTTTATCCACGACGAGCTTTGTGATGTCATCCCTTAAATCCTTCCCTTTGCCCCATTCCACGGTGATCTCGCCTTCTTTCTGAGAGATCTTTGCCACTCCAGGGATTTTTCCCAGCAGGGAAGAGACCTCCTTCCCGT
>SOIA01000133.1 GCA_004378665.1 Candidatus Aminicenantota bacterium | reverse complement strand
ATGAGAAAAATGGCCTTTTCCACTTCTGTCGACGCGCACTGGCTGAAGCACAGCGACCGTTTCTGGTACACATACGAAACCAGCGAAGGCAAGACTTACTACATCGTGGATCCTGCACGAAAAACAAAACGGCCGATATTCGACAACGTAAAAATGGCAGCCGAACTGACCTTAATCACTAAGGATCCTTACGACGCTAAACATCTGCCTATCGAAAGAATGAAATTCGTAAAAAAGGACCGGGCCATCCAATTTGAGGTCGAAAGTTCTCAGGAAGAAAAAGAAGAAGAGGAAGAAAAAGAAGAAGAGGTAGAGAAAGAAGAAGAAAAAAAGAAAGAGGAAGAGAAGAAAGAAGAAAAGAAAGACAAGGAGATAGAAAAGGAAAAGGAAAAAAAGGAAGAAAAGGCTCCAAAGAAGAAAGAAAAACCCAAGAAAAAGATCTTCCATTTCGAGTATGATCTCGCCACCGGCAAACTCACTCTGCTCGAAGACTATAAAAAACCACCGGAAAGACCCAAATGGGCCTCCATCTCTCCGGACGGACAGACCATCCTTTTTGGCCGGGACCACAACCTCTACACCATGGACAAATCCAATTACGAGAAGGCTCTGGAAGACGAAGAAGACGAGGATATCGTCGAGCATCAATTGACCACTGATGGAGAGGAACGCTATAGCTATTACCGAGAAAGAAGCGTAACCAATGTCGACAAGGAAAAGAATAAGGATAAGCGCAAGGGAGTCCGGGTCATCTGGTCCAGGGACTCTAAAAAGTTTGCGATGATCAGGACAGATGAACGGAAGGTCAAGGACCTGTGGGTGATCAATTCTGTCGCCCAACCCCGTCCGACTCTGGAGACATACAGATACCAGATGCCGGGTGAGGAAGAATCTCCCATTCCTGAAATTTTGATCTTTGAGCTCGAATCAAAGAAGATAATCAAGGTAGATACAGAAAAGTTTAAGGACCAGACCGTCTCCATCCTCACGGCACCCCGTCTGGCCAAAAACCGAGATGACGAAAACCGGCCCAGTCTCTGGCTGTCCAAGACTCCGGATAAGCTCTACTTTTACCGCACCAGCCGCGACCTGCACCGCATCGATATATGCGTGGCCGATGCCGCAACAGGCAAGTCAAAAGTCTTGATCGAAGAACGGTTGAACACCTATGTCGAAATCCGTCCACCGGGATTGATCAACAACGGAAAAGAACTCATCCACTGGTCGGAAAGAGACGGGTGGGCGCATTTCTATCTCTTTGACGGCGACGGAAACCTGAAAAAACAGATCACATCCGGACCCTGGCACTGTGAACGTATCATTGGAATCGATGAAAAGAACCGGGTCCTGTATTTTAGAGCCAACGGCCGCGAGAAGGGTGAAGATCCCTACTATTACCACCTGTACAAGGTTAATCTGGACGGCACAGGGCTCAGGCTGCTCAACAAGGGCAATTTTAATCATTACGCCAGCATGTGCGACTCCCACAGGTTTTTCGTCGACAATTACTCCTGTGTCGATACTGTGCCCGAGTCCGTGCTTCGCGACAACCAGGGCAACCTCCTCTTCAAATTAGAAACTGCGGATCTTTCCATGCTCATGCAGGCCGGATTCAAGTTTCCGGAGACCTTCAAAGTTAAAGCGGACGATGGAATCACCGACATCTACGGGGTTATGTACAAGCCTTTCGATTTCGACGAGACCAAGCTGTATCCCATCATTGCCTATGTCTATCCGGGTCCGCAGACTGAAAGCGTGCCGAAATCTTTCTCCGCCAGATCGAGCAACATCACGTTGGCTCAGTTCAGTTTTATCGTCATCTGCGTTGGCAACCGGGGAGGGCATCCAGCCCGTTCCAAGTGGTACCACAATTACGGCTACGGAAACTTAAGAGATTACGGACTTGCCGACAAAAAAGCCGCTATCGAGCAGTTGGGGATCAGACATCCGTTTATCAACATCGATAAGGTTGGTATCTTTGGTCATTCCGGAGGCGGATTCATGTCCACTGCGGCTATGTTGGTCTATCCCGACTTCTTTAAAGTGGCGGTCTCCTCTGCGGGCAATCACGAAAACAACGTGTATAACAGGTGGTGGAGCGAAAAACACCACGGAGTCAAAGAAGTCGTGGACAAAGAGGGAAATATTACATTCGAATACGATATCGAGAAGAATTCCGAGATCGCTAAAAACCTGAAAGGAAGACTGCTGATTACCACAGGAGACATCGACAACAATGTCCATCCGGCCAACACGCTGAGGTTAGCCAACGCGCTCATCCGGGCCAACAAGCGCTTCGATTTCTTCATCTTTCCCGGACAGCGCCACGGCTTCGGTGATATGAGCGATTACTTTTTCTGGATTAGAGCTGACTATTTCTGCAAACACCTCATCGGAGATTACTCTCAGAGTGTGGATATGATCGAGCTCAACCGTGAAAAGGAGATGGTGGGCAATAAAAAGCGAAGATAAATAATCCAGGGTACGTGGGTCAGGTCTTGACATCTTTCAAGGCCTTATCCCTTGAAATTACATTTTCAGCAACTTCTTCGCATTTTCGCCGAGTATACCGGTTTTCTCTTCTGGAGAGATATTCAAATTTTGAATACTTTCGACCATCTTCTCCAGGCTCCCGATCTGATGAGGATAGTCACTCCCCGCCAAAATATGGTCCGCACCGGCGAAATCGACGCCAAGCTGCAGAGCTCTAACGTCAAAATTCACTGAGTCATAATAAAACTTCCTCAAGTATTCACTGGGAGGCTGGCTGATTTGTTCTCTGCACTCCTTGAAAGCAAAATATCCTCTGTCCAGCCTTTCCGCAAGGTACGGAATGGCTCCACCAAGATGTGCCAGAACCCACCGGATATTCGGAAATCTTTCAACCACGCCGCTGAAAACCAGTTTGGCCGCCGCTAAAGTCGTATCAAACGTGAACCCGACTAAAGGCATCAGCCAGTAATCCGTCATGGCCTCGACACCCACAGGGAAATTCGGATGGATATAGAACACCGCATTCAGATCATTCGCTTTTCTATAAAGAGGCCAAAACCGCTGATCACTTAACGCTATCCCGTTTATGTTGCTGTACACCATCACTCCTTTGAATCCCAATTCACCAAACGCACGTTCCAGCTCATTGATCGAGGCATCCACGTCGTTCATCGGCAGGGTAGCCAGTGCAGTGAACCTGCTGCTGTGATCTTTCTTGATTTTCGCGAAACTGTTGTTCACAATCCGAGCCAATTCAACAGAACGCTCTGGGGTCTCGATCTGGGTTCCCGGAGTCGTGAAAGTGAGAATCTGCATGTCAATCCCTTCCTTCCTCAACGCATCCTCCCGAAAACCTATATCTCTGTGTTCAGGAACAAGAATGTTGTAATCCCCGGGATAGTGCAAAAGAGGGTTATTGTCCTCATCAAATGTCACTTTAACGTTGCTCGGTCCTTTTTGAATAGCCTCGACATATTCCAGAGGATAGAAATGGTTGTGAAAATCAATGATCATCGGTTTCGCTCCTTCTCTTTTTTCTTGCCCATAGAAAATAAGCCGGTAATCCAGCTAAAACCAAAGAGAGTCCAAACACGCTTTCTCTCGGATCAGAGTAGTCACAAGCACCTCATTGTATTCATCGACAGAAGCAGAAAAAATCAGTTCTGTGAAGACTTCAGATGAAAAAGCGATGAGGCAGGGATGGGCTGCTTCTCCATATTACGTCCGGAATACGAGACTTCAAAGTCCACTCCCCCGCTCTTCTGGAAGAAACCGAC
>SOIA01000240.1 GCA_004378665.1 Candidatus Aminicenantota bacterium | reverse complement strand
GGACACTGGTTTTGCGGATTTAGCCATCGATCCTTCAGATAGTCAGATCCTCTACGCGGCTGCCTATGATCACCGGCGCCTCCCATATTATTTTTCGAGCGGCGGCCCCGGAAGCGGGCTTTATAAAACAACAAACGGCGGTAAGACCTGGAAAAAGCTGACCAAAGATCTGCCTGAAGGAGTCATGGGACGGATCGGAATTGATGTTTCCAGGAGTAATCCTGACGTTGTCTACGTTCTCATCGAGCATGAGGATGGAGGCATCTGGCGTTCTGAAGATAAAGGCGAAACCTGGACAAGGACATGTGATGACAGCACTTATAAACGCGTGAATTTCAGGCCGTTCTATTACAGTCAGATTCGGATAGACCCCAGTGATGACAAGGTTGTCTATGTTTTTTCTGGAGGGACTTTTGTTTCGAAGGATATGGGAAAGAAGTTCAAGGCGATATCCAGGGGAACCCATCCAGACCACCATGCTCTCTGGATAGACCCGTCTAATCCTCTCCACCTTATTGACGGGAATGACGGAGGCATCGACATCTCCTATGATGGAGGAAAAAATTGGCATGCGATTCAGCACATGGCCTTGGCCGAGGTCTACCAGATCGGTGTCGACATGAGAAACCCGTATTATGTCTACTGCGGATTGCAGGATAACGGGAGCTGGGGGGGTCCCAGCGCTTCCCTGGATTCTGCGGGAATCACCAATGATGACTGGTATACAGTCGGAGGAGGAGACGGATTCTATGCTCAAATAGATCCCACGGACGCGAATACGATTTACAGGAATTCCCAGATGAACGGATTATCCCGTTATGACATGAGAATTGGGAGGAGCAAGACTATCAAACCTATGGCATTGCAGGAAGAACCTCCATACCGTTTCAACTGGAATTCGCCCATATTGATATCCCCTCATGACCCGAAAACCGTCTACACTGGGGGCAACTTCTTATTCAAGACAACAAACGGAGGGCATTCCTGGGAGATTATCAGCCCTGACCTTTCCACCAACGATCCGGAAAAACAGATAGATTCAGGAGGACCGATCACTCTTGATAATACCGGAGCGGAGATTCACTGCACCATAACCACCATTTCTGAATCACCGGTTGTTCCGGGAATCATTTGGTGCGGCACGGATGATGGGAACGTACAGGTGACCCGCAATGGTGGAAGAACCTGGAAAAATGTGGTGGAAAACATCCCTGACCTCCCTCCGAATACCTGGTGTTCCCGTGTTGAAGCCTCTCATTTTGACCCGTCAACCGTTTATGCCGCCTTTGACGGCCACAGGACAGCTGATTATGGGACCTATGTCTATAAAACCTCAGATTATGGAGAAACCTGGATATCTATAACAGCTAATTTGCCCTTTGGTTGGGTGCATGTCATTCAGGAAGACCTGAAGAACAAAAATCTCCTCTATGTGGGGACGGAGTTTGGAATATTCGCTTCTCTGGATGGTGGCGAAAGCTGGTTCTCGCTCAAGAACAATCTATCGACAGTCGCAGTCCGGGATATCATCGTGCATCCCAGGGAGAATGATCTGATTATCGGAACACACGGAATGGGCGTATGGATCATTGATAATATTTCTCCTCTGCAGGAGATGAGCCGGGAAGTATTTGAGTCGGATTTTCACCTGTTCAGCATCCGTCCCACAACTCAATTTCTCCGGTCATCCAGAGGTGAATCGTACAGCTCAAAGGTGTATGTCGCCAAGAATCCTTCTTACGGCATGATCTTTGTCGCCTATTTCAAGACGAAACCTGAAGAAAAGCCCCAGGTCTTTATCAAGGATAGGAGAGGCGAGACAATATTCAAACTCGATCTGATGAAGAAGGAAGGCCTCCAGAGAAAGACATGGAATTTGCAGTTTATTCCCAAAACAAAAGACGGGAAAAAGATCGCTCCTACTGGCATGGGATTTGTCGCAGCGCCTTTTGTTTCCCCTGGAGAATACACAGTGGAAATGGTTGTCGGAGAGCAGAAGATGGAGAAAAAAGGATTGGTGTATCCGGACCCGCGTTTCTGGATGATTGAAAAGGATAGAGTGGCTCAAAACGAAAGTATGGTTGAAATTATGGTTCTTTCAAGAAAGATGAATTTATCCATTACATCCGCGAGAAAGATCAGAAAGCAGCTTGATAAATTGAATGAAACTTTGAGCGAGAAGGGTGATATCAAAAATGCTGTTCAAAAGGCAGTCGAGAGGTTTGATACGAGATTTGCCGAGCTGGAAGAGGAGATTGTGCCCAAGGATATGTTCTACAGAGGATCGATGGAAACAGCTCTCCGAGGCGGTCATCTGAATATACAGGTCATGTTTCTGGGAATGTCGATTTCAGCCTATCCATCCGCACCGACCGAAACGGATTTAATCCAGCTGAAGGAATTAACAAAAATTGTGAACGGAATGGTCGACGAATTCAACGAATTCATCAGGACGGATATCCCCAGGCTTAATGAAATTTTGGAGAAAAACGACATAAAGCCTCTGAAAGCGCCCAAGGAAATTGAGATTTAGCCAAAATCCACGGAGGAGAACATGCGTGGTTTGAAAGACAAACGCATTTTCATAACAGGTGGAGGAAGAGGAATCGGTGCTGCGACAGCCGCCCGTTTTCTGGAAGAAGGTTCCCGTGTGGTTGTGTTGGATTCGGACAAGGACGCTCTTCTCCGCATTCAGAATCAAATGCCCGCACTGGCCGGGACAATATGTGCTGATGTTTCCGATGCAAATGCCGTTTTAAATGCTTTTGATGAATTGGATGGCGCGTTTAAAGGCCTGGATGTCTTGATAAATAATGCCGGCATCAGCCAGAGAAAATCTTTTCTGGAAATAACTCCGGAGGAATGGAACAAAGTGCTGGATGTGAACCTCAACGGAGTATTCTACGTTGCCCAGCAGGCCGCAAAGAGAATGCTTAAACAGGGGAGCGGCGTTATCCTGAACATGGGATCGACCAACGCTCTTATGGGTTATCCTCATTATACATCCTACAACTCCTCGAAAGCTGGTGTCGTGGAGCTGACCCGCTCGATGGCACTGGAGCTGGCACCTAAGATCCGTGTGAATGCTGTTTGCCCAGGATACATCCTGACAACGATGCAGGAAGCCGAATACACACCTGAAATGCTTCGTGCATGTGAAAGTAAAGTTCCTCTCGGCAGGCTGGGAAAGCCGGAAGAGGTGGCTGCGCTTTTTGCTTTTCTCGCTTCAGAGGATGCGGATTATGTAACCGGTCAGTGTTTCGTCATCGACGGAGGAGAGATAGCAGGAGGCCTCGCCAGCCAGAAATAAAAAAAATCTACTTCTTGTCTAGGAATTCAACTCGGGTAAGGTTGAAATCCCGTTATCCCGCGCATCGGCAAGCATAATTTTCCGCAGCTCCTGGATGATGTCATTCTCCAAGAGCGGAGGGGGATTCTCCTTGAGAAGCCGTTCCACCTCGTCTGAGGCTCTGTCGGCTGTTGATTTCCTGCCGAGTGAAACCCAGTAGTCATAGGTATCCCGGTCAATGATTTTCGGGAAAGTATGTTCCTGCCTGTACCACTGCCGAGTGTGGGGCATGGAGAGAAATTGTGTTTCCGCGGTAAAACCCTCGAAGAGATTTTTCGCGATAGGATCATCCCGCTGAGAAATGCCCTGAATCAGCCTGTAGGCCATGCCGCAGATCTCGTTGTCCACAACCAGTTTTTCCAGACTCTGGCAGCTTTCAAAGTTCATCATCCCTGGTCCGGAGACAACGTTGACACCGGAAAG
>SOIA01000283.1 GCA_004378665.1 Candidatus Aminicenantota bacterium | reverse complement strand
CGATAACAGACGGAGAGGTCAAGCTCTACACCTGCGGACCGACTGTTTATGACTATGCCCATATTGGTAATTTCAGGGCCTACATATTCGAGGATTTACTCAAGAGATTCCTGGTGTTCATGGACTACAGAGTCACGCATGTGATGAACATCACGGATGTGGACGATAAAACCATAAACGGGGCCAACGCAGAAGGAGTCACGCTCCAGGAATACACGAAAAAATACATCGATTCTTTCTTCGAGGATATCGACACTCTCCGGATTGCCAGGGCCGATCATTACCCAAAGGCCACCGAACATATCCCGGAAATGTTCAAAATGATAAAAGGCCTGCTCGATAAAGGATACGCTTACGAAAAGGATGGCTCGGTGTATTTCAGCATCGCTAAATTCCCGGACTACGGACGCCTCTCAAAGATCAACCTCGAAGAGCTCAAGCCAGGCGAAAGAGTCGAATCAGACGAGTACGAGAAGGAAAGCGCGAATGATTTTGCCCTCTGGAAACACAAGAAAGAAGGAGAGCCTTTCTGGGAGACAGAGATAGGCCCGGGTAGGCCAGGCTGGCACATCGAGTGTTCGGTGATGAGCTCGAAATACCTGGGGGAGACATTCGATATCCACTGCGGGGGCACGGACAACATATTCCCTCATCACGAGAACGAAATCGCCCAATCGGAAGCTTATTTCGGGAAGAAATTCGTGAATTACTGGCTTCACTGCCGCCATCTGATTGTCGACGGCGAAAAGATGTCGAAATCTAAGGGCAACTTTTACATATTGAAGGATCTGTTCCAAAAAAATATCGATCCCGTTGTCCTCCGTTTTCTCCTCCTTTCGACCCACTACCGCAAAATGCTCAATTTCACTTTCGAAGCCCTTGACCAGGCCAACGCGTCTCTCCAGAGGATAAAGGATTTTCTGTATGAGCTCAAAAACCATCCTTTCAAGGAAGGGGAAAGCAAGGCTGTATCGAAAATCATCGATAGAACACGGAAAAACTTCGCGGAAGGGCTCAGCGATGACCTCAACATATCCGTGGCTTTGAGAGCCCTTTTTGACATGATCCGAGAAGTCAACAGCCTGATCTCAAAAAATAAAGTGTTCAGCCAAGACGCCGAAAAGCTGATGAATCTAATCCATTCCATTGACTCAGTCCTGGGCGTTCTTCCGGAAGAAAAAGAAGAGCTTCTCCCTGCTGAGATCACGAAAAAAATCGAAGAGAGAGAAAAAGCCCGAAAGGACAAAGACTTCGAGTCAGCGGACCGGATCCGCGACGAGCTGCTCGACCTGGGAATCATATTAGAGGACACAAAAGATGGAGTCCGATGGAAAAGAGTCAAAGGAAAGCGTTAGGGCCGCACCGAAACCGCCTTCCGTCCTTGCCGGCATAATCCTTCGACAGGAAGAGAAAGACCTTATAAATCAAGTGGCCAAATTCGAGGAAAAAGATCATTCATCTAAAAAAAGACGCCAATCAGCTCACACCCTTGGAAAATCGGGCGAAAAGATCGCTCTGCGCTACTTAGAAGGTCAAAAATACAGGGTCGTTGCCCGTAACTTCCGGCTGTTCCGCGGAGAGATCGACATCATCGCATATGACCGGAAAACCCTGGTCTTCATTGAAGTGAAGACACGGAAGAGCACGGACTTCGGTCTTCCTGAAGAATCCGTCACTCCATCCAAGCAGAAACAGATCAAAAAAATCGCTCAGTGGTTCCTTACCAAGAATGACCTGGATGAAGTCGAGTGCCGGTTCGACATCATCTCGCTCATCTTCGACGAAGACGCAGGATATTCAATCCGTCATATAAAAGACGCATTCTAAGAATTTATTATTTTGTGTTTTTTAGGAAGCGGTCAAAGAAATCGGCAGCGGCATTGTAGACCTCTAACCACACACGATGGAGCAGGAAGCTGTGGACTTCATCCGGAAATATCAAAAGCTCCACATGCGCTTTGCCCAATTTTCTCAAGCGTTGAACGAGGTCCGTTGTCTGGATAAAATCCACATTCCTGTCATCATCTCCATGGACAAACAGGACGGGTGAATACCAAAAATCCACATCCGCCACTGGAGAAGACTGGTATGCTGAACTCATCAGGTCCTCTCCGCTGATCCCCCATCCTCCGCCTTCCCGCCGTCTGCCCCTCAAGGACCAGTCGTGGACTCCGTGCAGATCCACTCCTGCGGCAAAAAGCTCGGAATCTCTGGCAAGACCCAGGGCCGTGAGATAACCACCGTAAGATCCTCCCCAGAGTCCGACTTTACCGGGATCGACTTCTGGCCGTTTCTGAAGATAACGGCCAGCAGCTACGATATCCTGGTATTCAGATGCACCTCGAGGACCCTGGTCAGGAGCTGTGCGGAAATCGAACCCGTACCCGATCCCGGAACGGAAATTGACAGAAAGCACGACGTATCCCTTATTAGCCAGATACTGGTTAAAGGCATAGGCATTGTGATAGTACCCGCGCATATGCCACCCAAGAAGCATCTGACGAATGGGCCCGCCGTGCATGAAGATTGCTGCCGGACGCCCATCCCCAGGCTTCGCATCTTTGGGGAAGAACAGCTGACAGTAAATCTTTAATCCGTCAGGAGCCTTGAACACCACCTGCTGCGGCTCGACTAATTCCTTCATCGGGAATCTCTCAGGGATGGTCTCTGGAGCGATTAAACGCTTTTTCTTTCCTTTGATTGTCATTACCGCAGGTGCCGCTGGCTGAGTAGCAGTGGAACACAGGAAGACGATGTCTTCTCCGCTGGGAACAAGGACAGGAGACCATTCTATCCCCTTCCCTGGAGTGAGGAGCTTTGCATTCCCCCCTGTGACGGGAACGGACCAAAGATGCCGGCGGTCAATGTCTCCGGAATTGGAGTTGAACAGGAGAGTCTCTCCGTCCGCAGAAAGAAAGCTGTTCTCCACCTCGTACTCTCCAGGAGTAAGGCAGACCACCTTCTTATCCTTAACCGAAACAGAGTAAAGATGCATCCACTTCTGATGTTCCGAGTAAAAAACCAAACGATCCTCTGCCGCCCACCGAAGCGTTTGGTCAGGATAGTATTGAGCGAAACCCCCAGTCTCATTCGGACACTGCCATATCTCCGAAGACTTACCTGTCTCGACATCTCCCTTCATCAGCGTGAAACTGCTCCCGGACGTGTAGCTCGGAGTTCCCATAGAGCCGGGAAAACGAATAAAGGCGATGTACTTCCCGCAGGGCGACCAGACTGGATATCTGTCCTGGTCTACAGAGGGAGAAATCCAACTAATGAACTTCTTCTCTAAATCATAAATGCCGATGAAGCTGTGATCCCCTCTGGAACTGACAAAGGCCAGTCTTGTGCCATCCGGAGACCATTTGAGAGAGCCATTCCGTCCCCGGGCGTTGAAAAGGACTTTGGGTTTCGGAGATTCATCAATCGTCAACAGATAGATCTGCCCTCTTGCGCTGTACGCCATCTTATTCTCAACCGGAGAGGGCACAGGACCGCTGCCCCGTGTAAGCCGCCAGGGTTCCCCTCCGTCCACTTTTACTGCCCAGAAGGCTTGCTCTACGCCTTCGGGATTGGACGTCGGGTTGGGATTTTCTCCTGCTCGATTGGCAGACCCCCCTCTCACATAGACGAGTGCCGTGCCGTCAAAGTTAAACGCGAGCTGCCCCAATTCCTGTCCGTCATCTTCAGAATACCGGGTGAGCTGCTGAGCTTTATAATCCGGACCTTTTGCGATCCAGATGTTCCGCTTCCCTTCCCAGTTAAAAACCCAGGCCACCAGG
>SOIA01000156.1 GCA_004378665.1 Candidatus Aminicenantota bacterium | reverse complement strand
AGGGAAGCTCCACCGATCAGAGAGAATAAGCGGCCGTATGCCTTTTTGCGCAGCAAACCGATACCGCCGATGACGAGAACTACGGAAAGATATGCATCAGGAACAGGAAAAGCAGACTCAAAGGCCAGATATTTTTCTTTTAAGACCGGATCGCTGATTTTGACCATATCCGCTGAAAAATAAGCGATCCAGAATGATACTATCCCGGCCGCCAGGACCAGCTCCAGGACAGCGGCTATTTTCAGCCCTTTTCCCTGCCGGGAGGTCATCCTATGTCTCCTATCCAATCCAAAATTCGAAAGATATCTGTTGAATTCCGTTTATTTCGATACTTTTTTCTTTTCCCGTCTTTTTCTGATCGTACTGCTCCCGATCTTTTCCAGCAGCGGCAGGAGTGAAAAGTACAATTTGGGGAAAGCCATTCCTATCCGGCAGAACACTCCCATCCCAGAAGGAACCAGCACTTCTGGTTTTTTCCTCCGCACAGCTTTGAGTATCCCTTTCGCAACCTTCTCCGGTTTCATCGGATCCCCGATAAAGGACAGCACAGCCTCATCATGCTGGAGTTCGTAGTCGAGCTGAGGAGTGTCCACAGAATCAGGACAAACCACGGCGATCCCGACGGGAGAATTGCGCAACTCGGCATAGAGGGAAAGAGAATAGCCTCGAATGGCAGATTTTGTCGCGCTGTAGACCGCTTCGCCGGGCATGGGGACAATGCCGCCCAGAGAAGCGACATTGACGATCTTTCCAGAGCCCTGCTCTTTCATAATCGGCAGGACAGCCCGGCATCCATTCATAGTCCCTAAAAAATTGACCGAAACCTGATGATGAACATCATCCTGGGAAATCTCCTCCGCAGCTCCCGGCTGGATGACGCCCGCGTTATTGATCAGAATGTCGACTCTTCCGTACTTTTTCCTGACCTTCTCGACCAGAGACTTCCAGGACTCGGGCTCTCTGATATCATGTTCCACGGCCAGAACCTCGACTCCCGATTTCTTCATTGTCTCACTCAATTCTTGAAGCTCTTTGCTCCGAATATCTGTTAACACTAAAACGGCTCCATGCTGGGCCAAGAGGCGCGCGACGGCAGAGCCGATCCCCCCTGCGGCTCCAGTGATAATCGCGACTTTTTCGTTAAGCATCAAATTTCTCCTGATCGTGATCAAAATTCATGCGTTAAAACTATCAAATCCCGGCCTTTCGTGCAACGTCGAATAATTCTCTAACGTAACGCTCAGGTTCAGAACCCATTGTGGAGGAAAGATTCCTAATCTGGCCGGTATCAAGCGGGACGATGCGATCAGGAGTTTTGATGCTGACGCTCATTCCAGTCGTCACTTCACCGATGAGAACAGGATTCCATCCGGCGTTTGCAGCCGCGCGTAAAAACGCGCTTTCATTGCGCGGATTTATGGTCAAGCAAAGCTCGAATTCCCCATGAACAGCGGCCAGGACCAGCCAGGGTGGAATGGTTTGATCTCTACACACCTGCTGGGCGATCGAATGCAGGATCCTGTCCCAGTCGCTGGATATAACGAAACCACAGCGATTCAATCTCATGAGCGTGTCAAGAGTATGGATCACGCCATCGCTCGTATCCATACAACAACCTGCAAATTCTCTGACGATCTTCGCTTCTTCAGTCCTGGCAACAGGCTGATAAAATGATCCTTTGAGCAGCTTATCCTTTCCGGACAACTTCAGAAAAGCATAAATGTTTCCCAAACCTGCCGGTCCGGTCAAATAGAGTTTATCACCTGGCCTGGCGCCCATTCGGGAGACAGCCGACTCTTTAGGGACAAGTCCTACTGCGCACCCGGAAAGAAAGAGCTCTCTTCCTTGATTGGTATCCCCGCCCAGGACAAAAGTATTCAAGCGTTGACAGGCCGCAGAGATCCCCTCTGCCAGTTTCGCGATGAATCGCTCATCTTGGGAAGACGGAAAACTCAAAGACAAAAGCAAACCCAGAGGCTCTGCACCGACTGCTGCCAGGTCCGAAAAATTGGCCATGGCCAACATCCAACCGATGAGAAACGGGTCATCATACAGCCGGGTTTCGACTTCTTCCACCAAGGCATCCGTAGTCACGGCTAAATACTTGTCGCTGCCATTCCCCGTATCGATCAGTTCCGCGTCCGCCTCGTGAATCTTATTTCGTTTTTGAGGAGATTGAAGAAAATTCCGGGCGACCTTATCGATCATCACGTTTTCTAAAACATCTTTCATCATTGGCTGACCCTCAAGACGCCATGGAGCAGTTTGATCTTAATGCGGCGGGCGACATAGACTTCCCCATCCAGTTCTAACGGCGTGGGCGATGATGGAAGGATCTCTATGGCATCCGCCCTCCAGCTTCTGGTCTTTGGCAGGCCCGAGAATTTCGAACGCGTCAGAGAAAATAGAGTTCTTAATCTGGACAAAATTCCCATCTGCTCGCAGAGGGCGACTCCCAGGAAATCGCTTTGCGGAGAAAGATTAAAATCATAACAAAAACTTCCGCTGACGTGAGGATTGATCATAACACTCAAACTTGTGACTTCAGTCGAGTAGCTTTCTCTTCCGATTTTGATTTTGACCGGGACATTCCGGGACGCAAACAAGGTTTTCAACGCAGAATACCAGATGGTGCCCTCGACCCATCTGGATTTCAGCCATCTGACGATTTTTTCCCTGGAGTTAAAAAGATAATTCGCCTGGGCAATGATCCCGATACTGGAATTGATGACAAAATACTTCCTCTGCCATTTTCCGGATTCGTCCTCGAAATCCACCTGACCCACGTTATGGAGGACAGCATTTTTATGATCCAGCTTGACTGGTATTCGCCCATTCTTATGTTTAACGGGAGAGTAAGGCTTGTGAAAATCATTGCTCGATCCCAGACCGATGGCTCCCAGGACCAATTCCTGGCGCACTCTTTTTTTTATCCGCATGATCTGATTCAACAGAAAATGAACCGTCCCGTCTCCGCCGGCAGAGACCAAGAACCGTTCCCCCTTCTTCACTTCCTGGCGCAGACATTTACTGAATTTTTCAGAATCAGAAATCACGGTGTATTCGCCAGGGATATACTTCTCCTCCAGCTCTGGCCTGTATTTTTTCCATCTTTTGAGGCCTCTGCCGTTATTCGAATATTTATTCAACAGAACAATCATGGTCTTACACCTGTGTCTCTTCGGGCCTGTTTTTTAATGCGAGTTCAAACAACAGGTAGAACAGCACCAGGAAAAACAGCCATTCGGATTTGAGTGCCACGACAAGAGCCGCGCTGTAAAGGATGAAGACTCGAACCACATGAGCGACGGGCCCGTGGGCATCGCTTTCCTCTCTGACCCTGTGTATCTTGACCTGGGCATAAAGGCTGACGCCAAGACCAAGGATGAAAATGGCGGCTCCGATAAAGCTGAACCTGCCGATGGTATACAGTGCCCATCCAGTCAAACCGGCTGATAAAAGGGCCAGTCCATCACTGTAGACAGCGGTGGCATTCCAGCCAAAGACTACGGGAAAAGTCCTGTAACCTGTTTTCCGGTCTGCTGAGATATCCTTGAAATATCCCATCACCACAAAATTGGCGTAACTGAAAAAAACCGCCACTACTGCCAGGATGAAAGCTAAAGAGCGGGAATCCTCCAGGCTGAATATTTCATGGATAGAGATTTCTTCCTCGACAAGTCTTCCCATGACCGGCAGCAAAGCCACTATCCAGGAATTCCAGATCGGCCCCCCCCACCATGTTCTTTTCAATGATGTGTAGGTGAGCAGACCAACGACCGCCAGAATTCCAAATGCCAGGATCGCTGGATTGATGTAAGTCAGAACCAGCACTGAAAACGATAACCCGACAAGGCTCACACCCAGAACCTGACCTCGAGAAACGAGTCCTTTGATTAGAGGACGATAGGGAGAAGAGAATGCATCGGTATCCATCTGAAAAGAATCCGTCAGTGCTTGTCCTAATCCATAAGAAAAAAACAAAGGAATAAAAGCGATAATTACTGTTACCGGGTTGGGATTTTCAATGAATGCCATCCCGACCAAAGCTGCGGCTCCGGATACAAATATAAGATAAGGCCGCATGGTCGACCAATACGCTCTCCAGAACGGAACACTCAGGACGCTTGCGTACCGGCTTTTTCTCATGAAATAGCCCCTGAGAAGATTCATTAAAATCAAAGATGTATCTATTTTTATGCTCTTTTTTACTGCCCCCATCATCTCTCTCCATTTTTAAAGACCATTTTTTCCATCACTCAAAGAGAATCTAACTCTTATCGGAATGAGAGTTGTCAAGAGAATGTAAAGAGTTTGTTAAAAATTTGTTAATTCCACTGAAAAGGCTGGAAAGAGAAAAACGATGAAAATCCGAATGGAACGAAGCGATATCACTATCGCTTCAATGCTTTAGATAATCCACTCAATATGGAAGAGAACTTGCTTTATAAAATTTGGGAAAAAGATTATTTTTGAAACCTGTATCCGGACCACGGAACAGTGATGAGATAGACAGGCTCGGATGGCTTGTCTTCGATCTTCTGCCTCAGGTGATGGATAAAGGTATCCACAGTCCTCGTGGTGGGGAATTTGTCATAGCCCCAGACTTCATTGAGGATCAAATCCCGGCTCACGACTTCCCCTTCATGAGAGATCAATAGCTTCAGAAGGCCGAATTCCTTGACTGTCAGGTAAAGTTCCTCTTTTCCTTTGGAAGCGGTCTGTTTCTTAAAGTTGATGTGAACATCCCCGAAGGAATATTCTTCGACCTCTCCTGCTTCGGGTTGGAAGCGGCGGAGAACAGCCTTTATCCGGGCCAGAAGCTCTTTGGCTCCAAAAGGCTTTATCATATAATCATCGGCGCCAAATTCCAGGCCTAAGACTTTGTCGATCTCCTCTTTCTTCTCTCCGGTCAGCATGATGATGGGGGTGATGATATTCTTCGCCCGCAGGCCTTTGCACACCTCCAGCCCGCCCAAAGAGGGAAGCCCCACATCCAAGATGATCAAATCAATTTTTTCCCGGGAGGCCAACTGGAAACCCTCCTCCCCGTCCATGGCGGAGATGACCTTAAAATTTTCCGCCTCCAAAAGAGATGTGAGAGTCTCAAGAAGCGACTGATCGTCTTCGATGATCAATATTTTTTTCATAGCACCCCCAAAACCAAGGAATTCTCCTGATCTCCGTGTGTCTTTTGGCCTGCATCTCCTTTGTTGATCTATCCCATAACTTAAAATTTGCCGTGTGTCTTCACTCTATCTTCATACTTCAATTTCTGCTGCTTCACGATGTCCTTGAAGCGCGCATCATCCCGCAATCCATCATAGAAGGTGCTGTGGACCAGGGGAAGATAAGAGTACTGAAAATGCTCGTTGCCCTTCTGGACCACTTCTTGAATATATTTGATCGCTTCCTCCTTCATTCCGAGAAGAGAATAGATAATTCCGTTTTTCCTGAGGGAGAGAGCTTTTTTCTTTTCGCCCTTTAAGCCAGACAGCAGTGCTTGGTAAAACTGATTACCGGGAGAGCCGGGATTGATCTTCACTGCCCTTTTTAAATAATCTTCAGCCTTGTCTGTTTTTTTCAGCATCATATACAGCAAACTGTAATCTTGAAAAGACCAAAGATTTCCCGGCTCAATCTCCAAAGCTTCCTTTATCTTGATTTCCGCTTCTCTGAATTTCCCCGAGTAAATGAGACATCTGGCAAGAAGAGAATGGGAAGAAAGAAAAAATGGGTCCAACTCGATGTTTTTGGATACATAATCAATCGCATGGTGGAGCAAGCCGAAATTCCGATAAAATTCGCCTATGATGTGATTGATTCCAAAACTATTAGGATTAATTTCCAAGGCCTTCTGATAACTCTGGTAAGCTTTGTCGAACTCGCCCTTTAGATAGTGAACCCATCCGATAGCTCCGTTCGTATCGGCCAGACTCGGGTCCAACTCATATGCTTTTTCGCAATTTTTGATAACGACAGCAAAGTCCCTTCTGTTTCCTGTTATCTGATAATGATGCTGGTAGGCCCATGCTAGACCTGTATAAGCTGAAACATAATTCGGGTCACACTCAACAGCCTTTTTCAGCATCTTGATCGCGGCTTTAAAATCATCTTCCCTATGAAAAATAATATATTTGCTGTTGTTCAGATGCATCCCCTTGAGAGCATACTCATAGGCCTCGATATTTTCTGGACGTCCCTGTTTGAGCGATTCAATCGTCTTCGGAGTCAGCTTCACCTTCAGGGCTTCTGCGATCGCTTGGGACACTTCATCTTGAACTTCGAACACACTCTCGAGCGTCTGGTGGTAGATGTCCGCCCAGAGATGGAACCCATCCTCCACGTTGATCAATTCCGCATTCACACGAATATCGTCTTTCTCTCTGCGGATGCTTCCCTCCAAGATGCTGGCCACGTTCAATTCTTGACCTATTTCTCTGATGTCCTTATCTGTGTTTTTGTAGCGCATCGCCGAAGTCCTGGAAATCACTTTCAAACCTTCAAACTTGGAGAGTCTGGTGATGATATCCTCAGTCATCCCATCGGAGAGGTACTCCTGGTCCTTTTCCAGGCTCATGTCCACGAAAGGAAGCACCGCAATCGAGTTCTTCCATTCGATGCCTTTTTTGACCCCCTCTTCAGGCTTCTTCTCTTCTTTGAGATCTATAGAAACGGGCATGCCCTTCTCCAATTTCCCCAAATCAATAAGGAGCTCGCCGACATCCTGATAACGTGTCTCTCTATCCTTTTCCATGCATTTCAGTATCACCCGACTGAGATCCTCAGGAATCTGCGGATTGAATTTCCTGGGTTCTGGCGGTTTCTCTACTTTATGTTTAATTGCCACGGTTAATGGAGTATCACCTTTGAACGGGACTCGGCCGGTCACCATCGCAAACAGGATCACACCCAGCGAATAGATATCCGATCGCTGGTCCACCTCTTTTCCTTCCACCTGCTCAGGAGACATGTACTCGGGCGTACCGAACACCGTTCCGGCTTCGGTGATCCCCTTCATCTTCATGGAACGGGCGATCCCAAAATCCATGATCCGGGCATTCCCCTCTTTATCGATCATGATGTTCTGGGGCTTCAGGTCTCTATGAACAACTCCAAGTCTGTGAGCCTCGGCAAGCCCCTCACAGACCTGACTGGCTATGGAAATGGCTTTTTTTATCGTCAATTGACCGGTCTTTTTGAGCAGACTCTTCAAGTCATCTCCAGGAACGTATTCCATCGTGATGAACGGCATGCCTTCCTCTTCGTTGAGGTCAAACATGCGGCAGACATTTCTCTGGGCAATTTTTCTGGCGAACTTCAGCTCATTCCGGAAACGTTCAAGCGTTTGCTTGTCCCCGGCGATCGCAGGGCTCAAAAGCTTGAGAGCTACGTCTTCACCGATTTTTTTATCAGTGGCTCTGTAGACTTGACCCATGCCTCCTCTTCCCAGCTCTTCGATGATTTCGTACCGTCCGGCAAACGTGCTTCCCCGGGGTAAAGCTCGAAGAGGAATTTCGAGCGTCTCGGTCCTGGAGAAATATTCTCCGGTCTCTTCGACTTTGAGGCCCGAACGCCGGAGTACGGCTTTCATCCGGGCGAGTAACTCCTTCGTTCCGAAAGGCTTGACGAGATAATCATCCGCACCGATATCAAGCCCAGAGGCTTTGTCCAACTCTTCTTTCTTCTCCCCGGAAAGCATGATGACAGGAGTCGTGATGCCTTTTGCACGGACCTTCCGGCAGACCTCAAATCCACCCAGAGACGGAAGATTCACATCCAGAACGATCAAATCAATTTTTTCTTTAAGGGCGAGCTGAAGTCCCTTTTCTCCATCATCTGCAGTGATGACTTCAAAATTCTCAGTCTCGAGGAAAGTCTTCAGGGTTTCCAGAAGAGCCAGATCATCTTCAACGATTAATATTTTTTTCATGGCACTGGAAAAATCAGACTAAAAGTGCTCCCCTTGCCAGGCTGGCTGTCCACGCGGATTTCTCCTCCATGGGCTTTCATGATGTGCTTAACGATCTTCAGTCCCAGGCCGACTCCTTTCGGGCTGTGCTGACCTGCCTCAGAGTGACGGTAAAATCCCTCAAAGATCTTCTCTTGGACTTCCAACGGAATTCCGATTCCCTTATCAGTAATCCTGATCTCAACCTGTTTGGATTTAGGGAGGAGCTCGATCACTATCTTTTTTTCGTCTGTCGAATATTTTATAGCATTGTCAAGGAGGTTGGTCAACGCCTGCTTTACAGCATCTGGATCGACTTCCAGAAAGAGGGGCTTCCCGGGATACTTCGTATTGAATACAATTTCATCCGCTTCTGACCTGTATTGACAGAGCTTTATGGCCTCTTCGATCATAGATTGCATATCCACTCTCTGGAAATTGTAAGTTTTCACATCCTTCTCGATCTTTCCGAAATCAAGGATGTTATGAAGGAAACGCGAAAGCCGACTGCTCTCGGACGCGACCAGGCTTATGAGCTCTTTCTGTTTGGCTTTATCCTTCACTCTTCCTTCCTGAAGGATCTCCGCTAATCCCCGGATTGAACTCATGGGCGTGCGAATCTCATGGGACACGGAGGAGATGAACTCGATTTTCAGCTGGATGAGCTCATTCAGTTTTTCCTTCTCCACTCTTTCATAGATCACTTCCTCCAGCAGCCTGATCCTTTCCAGGTTCAAGGCCAGGTCTCGGCTCATGGCCAGTAAAAGCTCGAGGTCATCTCGACTGAACCTTTCCCCTGATTTTTTCCTCCCTAAAGACAAAAATCCGGTCAAATCAGAGGACTTAAAGGACAGAGGGATGACGAGATCCACTTCCTTATCTGCCAGCCGTTTCTCTTTGGAGAAATCGATGTTCTCTTCCATGCGCACCGCTTCTTTTCGGGCAAAGATCTTATCCATCTCGAGGCTCAGTGGAGCCAATGAATCAAGGCCTTTTTTCCCATCTTTGGCGATCAAAAGCTTTTGTTTTCCGGAATCAAGGGCATAAATAAATACACCGGCAGACTCTAAAGGCAGGGCATTCTCGACATTCTGGAGGAACAGGTCGATCAGTTGGCCGCGATTGACCATTTTATAAGCCTTTTCATTGAAACTGAGAATTGTTTTTCTGTAATCGTAACTCATCCGGAAAAAGGCTCTGTCCACGATTTTTTGAATAGTTTTCCGAGCCGGATGAAAGGCGACAGCCGCCAAGAGAGCCGAAGCCACAGAGATGGCAGTCATCGAGGCGGCAAAAAATCTTGAAACAATATTTTGAATAAGGTTCACGGAAAAAAGATAAAGACCCACCGTGAACACCGTGAGTGTGAAATACACCAAGCTCCGGTTGATCACCAGCTCGATATCCATCAGCTTGAATCTCACGATGGAGAAAGCAAAAGCCAGAGGAACAAAGATAAAAAATAGGCATGACAATTCCTCTGATACCAGGTATCTTCCACTTATGATCCAGGGCAGCTGGTAGAGCAGGATAAACGGGCCCAATCCCACAAAAAGCCCGTAAAAAATCCATTTGATCTGAGCTTTTTCCTCCTCAAGGTCTGCTTTCCTGTAGCTGGCAATAAGAAAGGCAACCGAGAGGAAGACATACACCACCATATAAAAGCGATGATAATTAAAGACAGATTGGTAGATGCGGTGGGTTGCGATCGAGGAATTCAGACCCGCCTGCAGAAACAGCCATTCGAGGACACAGACAAAAAAGAGGGCGGGGAGGTAGATAACGAACCTCCATGACTTCGCCTCGTGTTTCGAGAAATACAGCGAAAAATGAAGAAGGATGGCCGGCGCTAAAGGATAGAGCAAATAATACAACACTCCAGGCAAAAAGGAGAGCCAGGCCTTCTGCAAGCAGTAAAACCCGCCGCTGATGATTATGGAAGAAGCAAAGGCGAAAGAGGCCCAATAGAAGGTCCGAGCCCTTCTATCATCCGAACGCAGAAGGAAAACGACAACACCTGTCATGAAGCTGAAGAGACCGATCAGGAGATAGATCAGTGGAAAAGGCTTGTCATAGAAAGGCACGAGCCTGACATCCTGTCTTTCTGATCCTCCCGCGTCTTCAATAGATATGGTCGATCGATCCCCGATAGTCTTCTGGCTCATCAAAAACTCTAAATCCATCCTCAAGTTCTGAATCTCTGCACCGTCAATCCGGACGAGCTGCCCCTCATCGATTTTAATATTCAGAGATTCGACTGTATCCGGCGGAGGCCAGGGACGCTGGCGGAGTAAAGAATATCCATAAATACTTATAAGGATGATGATAAAACCAGCGAATAGAAAAAGATAAAACGGAATTCTTTTCATTCGTACCTTATCCCTGATGCTGCTCAGAATATAACATCATGCACGAATCAATGTCAATCACGCCTTGAGGAGCAACATCATCTTGAACCGGGAATCCAGGTCATGACTCAACTCCTGTTGCTGTACGGCTATTTCATTCCCTTCAAGTAGCCGCTTGACAAAAAATGACGGCAGCAAGTAAAATCCAAATGTGGTCATTGTGACTACACTGTCAGAATTGAAGAGAGGCAAGCCATGCAATCCATAAGTGTGGGCATCCGCGAAGCAAAAATCAACCTCAGCAAACTTTTAAAGAGTGTCCAGAAGGGCAGGGAGATAATCATAACCGACCGCGGCAAACCTGTCGGGAAGATCATTCCTGTGGCGGCAGTCTCCCTTCCTTTAACAGACCGCGTAAACGAGATGGAGAGGCAGGGATGGATCGAGCCTCGAAATAAAAAAGGAAGAGAGCTGCATCCTCCTATCCTCTTGCCCGATGAACTGGCCAAGAAATATCTCGAAAAGGAACGAAACTCATGAAAAAGCCGAAGCCCGTGGCGATCTACTGGGATCCAACCAGTGTCTTCTCCGCTCTCTTCAAAGACTCAAACAGCGAAAAGACACTCCAAATTTCAAAAAAAGAAGGAGTCCATTTTCTTTCATCTCTCTGTTATGCAGAAGTATGCTCTGTTCTGTCAGAAATCAGGGAAGGAAAAGAATTGAAAGAGGTCCTGATAGATGTCGCCTTTGAAACTCTGAGCGTCGGGCCATGGAGGCGTTTGAACATCTGGCCAGAATGGAACATGCTTATTTCTTTATCAAAAAAATGGTCATTAAAGGGAAGTACTCTCTGGCATTTGGCGTCTGCAAAAACACTCCAAAAACAGATTCCTGAATTGACTCTATTGACGTTTGATCGGGAATTGAGAGCAGCTGCGGAAGGAGAATGCCTCCTCTCCTCCTGACTCCTGCCAAAACCGAGCCGTATTCAGCCCTTGTGTGAGCGGAACAGACTTCTTCCCTCAGGGAAGAGAGGAGTATTGTGTATTCCTAAGGGTTGAAAACGGATTGACTCAGAAAACAGAATTCTTTAGCTTCGATCTCTGTTCTATCGACCCTGTGCTTCAGCTAAGGCTTCCAGCTCTTTTTTGTACTGTTTGATCGCCTTGCTCTTCTTGAAGGTATCACTGACCAAGACAACACTGATGACAACACACAGAACACTAGCACCCAGTAAAATTCCTCTTCCGAATGAAGTGTTCGAGGCTCCCCCCTCGACCTCTTGCGTGCCCCCTTCCTGGGACTCTCGCGACCCCTCCTCATAGTTAATGAATGAATTCATGAGGAAAGCCGACGAAGCGACGAGCACTGTTGTCGCGATGAGGTTCGTTGTCTTTCTTTTCTTCAAGTGCTTGATCTCTGCCTGTATGGATTCGGTTTTTCGTGTATCCTGAGAACTGAGCATAGCCTCTCTCAATTTCGCACTATTCAGCTCGAGAGACGAGAATGTGACTTCGTACGTTTTCGACAGCGAAAATCCTTCGTTGTTTTTGCTCAGAGAAAAATCAGCTGAGCTGTCATTCGGATAAGCAGTGGAAGAAATGAATAGAACGAAAGCCAACAAAGAAATGGCAGCGACGTGTTTTCTCATTTTTTCCCTCCTAAACAGGTTTATTCAGGCTTCCTGTTCACCTTTTCTTGTTTTCTTTTATTATAATCAATCTGGCATTCTCAAGCAATCTTAAAATTATTCAAATACTATAGCATAAAAAATCTTCATGTCAACA
>SOIA01000197.1 GCA_004378665.1 Candidatus Aminicenantota bacterium | reverse complement strand
TCTTTGATTTTTCTCCGAGAAAAGATTATTCTATGAGGCAAAAGGAAACGAAATGACCGAGAAACCGGAAACAGGAGCGCTCATCGCGGTGCTGACACGGGCAAAGCATGTCGCTGTCTCGACAGGTGCGGGAATCTCGGCAGAATCCGGAATTCCCACTTTCCGCGGCAAAGAGGGTTTGTGGAAAAAATACCGCGCGGAAGAACTGGCTACGCCCACAGCTTTTACCCAGAATCCGGAGCTTGTCTGGGAATTCTACGAGTGGCGGCGGGGGATCATTGCTGAAAAAGTACCCAATCCAGGACACAAGGTCTTAGCCCGATGGGAAAATGTCTTCCCTGTTTTTTCTCTGATCACTCAAAATATCGATGGGCTCCACCAGAAAGCGGGTTCCACCGATATGCTTGAGCTCCACGGGAATATCTGGAAGCTCAGGTGCACAGAGGAAGGAACGGTGTCAGAAAACCATCAGACGCCTCTTGAAGAGGTTCCTCCTCTCTGCCCGGACTGCGGAGCTCTTTTGAGGCCCCATGTGGTGTGGTTCGGTGAATCTCTCTCTCCGACCGTTCTCCACAAAGCATTTCAACTGAGTTCAGAATGTGATGTGATGTTTGTTATCGGCACCTCTGCCCTCGTCCAGCCAGCCGCTTCCCTTCCTCTCTCTGCGGCTGAAGCGGGCGCCAAGATCGTGGAGATCAATCCTGACCCGACTCCACTCACGCCTTATGCTGATTTTTCGTTCAGAGGAAAAGCCGGCGAAATCCTTCCTCTTATCGATGAAGAGCTCAAAAAGGAACTTCAATCCAAAAAGGGATGATTCCAGATGAAATTCATTTATTTTGACGCTTCGGCCGGCTTGAGCGGTGATATGATCCTGGGCGCTCTCCTTGACCTTGGAGTCCGGCCCGCACTCTTCAAGGAGAAGATGGCGGAATTGAAGCTTCCCGTGGATATCCGGTTGAAAGAGACGAAAAGGGCATCGCTCCGGGCGCTGAAAGTGGACGTTCTTGTCAAAAAGCAGAAGAGTGCTCCCAGGAAATGGTCTGATATCGAAGCACTCATCAAGAAAAGTCCCTTTTCGCCAAAAGTCAAAAAGAATTCTCTGGCCATATTCAAGAGGCTCTTCCAGGCTGAAGCAAGAGTCCACGGACACAAATTCCAGGAGGCCCACCTCCACGAAGCAGGCGCGGATGACGCGATCGTCGACATTGTGGGCTGCTGCTTTCTGATGGAAGCCCTCGACGTGACCGATTTTTACTCATCCCCGCTGAATGTCGGTCAGGGTTGGGTGAATACGTCCCACGGCAGACTGCCTGTGCCTCCGCCCGCAGTCGCAGAACTACTCAAGGACACCCCGGTCTATTCAGAACATGTCAAAGAGGAACTTGTCACTCCGACAGGAGCAGCGATAGTCTCCACCCTGGTTCGCAAATTCATTCCTTTCCCTGAAATATCCTATGAAAAAATCGGCTGCGGCGCAGGAGAACGGAACTTCCGGGGCTTTCCCAATATCCTGAGAGCTTTTTACGGAAACACGAAGGAATTCAAGGCCGATAAAGAAGTCTATCTCATTGAGGCGAATATCGATGATTCCACTCCCCAGGTTTTGGCCTCCTTCTTTGGCCGGGCATTCGGCCTCGGGGCCCTGGATGTGTTCCTCACACCTGTAATGATGAAAAAGAACAGGCTGTCGACAAAATTGACCGTCCTGGCAGAGATTGATAAAATGGAGGCTCTGATCAACGCGGTATTTCAAGAGACAAGCTCTATCGGAGTGAGGTACTTTCCCGTCAAACGGCGGGTGTTGGAGAGAACAATCGAGAAACTCCGCGTGCTCGACGAAGAAATCTCGATCAAAATCTCCTCCCTCGATGGAAAAACTGTCAACGTCCAGCCTGAATTCGAGGATTGTTTGAAACTGGCCAAGAAAAGCGGTCGTCCTGCAAAGGAGATCATCCAGCTGGCCGTAAAGGAGTATTATAGTAAACGTAAAAAAAAGGCCTGACAATGCCCACAAAAAACAACAAGACAAAAGCCGACCTTGAGAAGATCGCAAGAGGGGTTAAGCTCATCCTGGAAGGAGTAGGTGAAGACCCTAAACGTGCCGGGCTCAAAGAAACGCCACGCAGAGTGGCACGCATGTTTTCTGAAATCCTGGGAGGAGTGAGAGAGAATCCGGCTCGGCATCTGCGGGTGATTCAGGGTGAAAAGCATGATGAGATGGTCCTCATCAAGAATATCCCCCTTTATTCAATGTGCGAACATCATCTCCTTCCGTTTGCTGGAATCGCCCATATTGCTTATATCCCCAAAGGAGGTAGAATCGTGGGTCTGAGCAAAATCGCCAGAGTCGTCGACAACCTCTCCCGCAGGCTTCAAGTCCAGGAAAGACTGACCAAGCAGATTGCCGACCTCATCATGGAACACCTCAAGCCCCTAGGCGTCATGGTGGTGATCGAAGCGGAGCACATGTGCATGTCGATGAGAGGAGCGAAAAAGCCAAAATCTATCACAGTCACATCGGCTTTAAGAGGCTCCTTCCGCACCCACAGCGCAACACGATCAGAAGCTATGATATTGATCAGAGGAGGTATGTTCGGTGGTAAAGAAGTCTAAGAACACATTTTACATCACTACCCCCATCTATTACGTCAACGATATCCCTCATATCGGGCACGCCTACACCACAATCATCGCCGACGCTATAAGCCGTTTCAAGAAACTCTCCGGAAAAGATGTCTTTTTCCTGACAGGAACGGACGAGCACGGGCAAAAAGTGGAAAAAGCGGCCAAGGAGAAGGGATTGAAACCGATAGAGCTGGCCGACCAGGTCGTGGTCAGGTACAAGGACCTGTGGAACGCCTTGAATGTATCCTATGATTCCTTCATCCGCACAACAGAGCCTTCCCACGAAAAGAGCGTCCAGCAGATCTTTAAACAATTAAAGCAGAAAGGGGACATTTATAAAGGAACTTACGAAGGATGGTATTGTGATTCGACTGAGCATTTTCTGACTGAAGATGTCCCCCTCGAAAAGGCAGGGCACAAAATCTGTCCTGATTGTGGGACAAAAGCCGTCCTCGTCTCGGAAGAGTGCTATTTCTTCAAGCTCTCCGCTTACCAGAAGCCCCTTCTTGATTTCTACGCCAAAAACCCGGCATTCGTCCGGCCTCCCAGCCGGATGAACGAGGTCATCAGCTTCGTTAAACAGGGTTTGAAGGACCTGAGCATCACCCGGACCACAGTCGCGTGGGGAATTCCTGTGCCGGATGACTCCGACCACACTATATATGTCTGGTTTGACGCTCTCCACAACTACCTGACAGGCATCGGGTATGACTGGGATATGTCGCATTTTCAAAAATACTGGCCGGCCGATATCCATCTTATCGGTAAAGATATCCTCAGGTTTCATGCAATCTTCTGGCCCGCCTTCCTGATGGCCGCAGGATTTCCTCTTCCTCAGACTGTGTTCGGCCACGGCTGGTGGCTCAAGGATAAAGCGAAAATGTCAAAATCTAAAGGCAACGTCCTTGATCCCCATGTCATCCTCGAGACTTTCGGAGCAGACCCTCTCCGATACTTCCTGCTCCGAGAGATCCCGATCGGGCTTGACGGCAACTTCTCCCACGAGGGATTTATCCACCGCGTCAACTCTGACCTGGCCAATGACCTCGGAAACCTTGTCCAGAGAACCTTGACTATGATCCAGAACTACTTCGAGGGAAAAATTGAGGAAATGGGGAAAGAGGAGAAAGAAGATCTGAATCTCCGCAAGGAGTTTGAGTCCTCTAA
>SOIA01000370.1 GCA_004378665.1 Candidatus Aminicenantota bacterium | reverse complement strand
GTGGGAGTCGAACCCACCCAGGGCTTTTCGGCCCCATACTGGGTTTGAAGTCCAGAAGGCCCACCGGAACCTATACCTTCCCGCTCTTTATCTCATTACGGCCTATCCTCTCCTCTGCGTGTGAAGCCAACTCTGTCAAAATATTCCAGGATAGCCTGTGCTTATTTATGTGAAAAATTAAGTTTATCACGAAGATTGGCAATTGTGACACATTTTTTTCTGAGCCTAGTCACCACATGACTTTTCTCAGGCATGCTCTCTGTTTTGAGTTCCACAGTGTTCATTTCTTTATGACTATTTGGCCATCGGATTTGGCGACGACTTTTCCGATAACCACTGCATGAGCAACACCTCTTTTTTTGAGAAGAGCAATTAATTTTTCGCTCTTATCTTCCCGGATGGAAATGAGAAGTCCCCCTGATGTCTGAGGATCATACAGGACTTCCGTCATTTCCTTGCTCACGCCTTTTCCCGCTTTGACATATTGAGTGGCAAACTCCTTATTCCGATCAACCGCGCCAGAAATTATCCCCTTCTGGACACATTCCAGGACACCGTCGAAAACAGGGACCTGTCCCGCATAGATCTCTGCGGTGACTTTGCTCTGAACAGCCATTTCGCTGAGATGTCCCAGCAGTCCGAATCCGGTGACATCTGTCGCTGTCGTCACCCGCATCTTCCTCATGACTTCAGAGGAAATATTATTGAGCTCGGCCATGGATTGACTTACCGCCTTCAGCGCGGACTCTGATGCCCTGCCTATCTGGCTGGCAAAACCGATGATTCCTGTTCCGAGGGGCTTAGTCAGGACCAGCACATCCCCGGGCTTGGCCCGGTCATTGGTTATTACCTCCTTCGGATTGATCTCACCCGTGACAGCGAATCCGAACTTGACCTCATTATCCTTAATGCTGTGGCCCCCGATAACCACAACCCCTGCTTCCTTCATCTTGACGATCCCGCCCATAAGCATCTGGTTCATGACTTTATGGCTCATCGTCTCGATCGGGAACCCGATTATCGAAAGAGCGGTCAGGGGATTCCCGCCCATGGCATAGATATCACTCAGAGAGTTGGCGGCTGCGATCTGTCCGAACGTGTACGGATCATCGACACTGGGAGCGAAAACATCGACAGACTGAACAAGAGCATATTCCTCGTTGATCTTGAACACACCGGCATCATCGCAGGTATCCGCGCTGACCAAGACTCTTGGGTCGGATATCTCCGGAAGACCGTTAAGGACTATCTTCAGGTCATTCTGGTTGATCTTGGACGCACATCCGGCATTCTCGACGAATTTAGTCAACTCGACCTGCTCCGGCATATCCTCCAGGCGCTCTCCCGCACACAGGCAGACGTTTTTTTCCTTAAAAACCTCACAGGGACAGGACAGTTTGGGATTGCAGATGCAGTGGCCCAGCTTGATGGAGCGCTGCATGATGTCCTTTCTTTTTTTCAGGTCAACCATGACAGGACTATCCTTTCTTCAAGGCCGCTTGGAGCGCCGCAACCACTAACGGGTCTTCTTTCTCCCGGATCGTCCTCAAATCCAACAGGACCGCATCCTTGTGAACCCGGGTAAACACCGGAGGATTGCTGAGGCGCAGTTTTTTCGCAAGGTTTTCAGCGGATAAAGAGGCCGGCTGGACCTTGAGGAGCGTTGTCGGTATCGTCTCCACGGGCACAGAGCCACTTCCCACCTGCGAACCGCCTTCTTCGAGCGAAAATTCTGCCCCTTTCTTGATTTCCGTCTGGAGCTTTTTCGTTATTCTCCGCCCCCTCCTTTTCAGGTCATCGGTCGTCAGGGAAAACATCTTATACACAGGATGGTTGTCTTTTAAGTTTTTCAGTTTGAGAAAAAGCCGCAGCGTGGCTTCCATCCCGGCTATGGTCAACTTCCCGACGCGCAGAGCTCTATTCAGAGGATTTGTCCTTATTCTCTTGATGGTCAACGTCTTGCCGACGATGATACCGGCCTGCGGACCTCCGATCAGTTTGTCGCCGCTAAAACAGGCGACATCCACACCGGCTTTGATGCTGTCCTGGACAACAGGTTCCGTCTCGATCCCGAATTCTTTCAGGTCGAGCAGAGCGCCGCTGCCGAGGTCATCGATAAGGGGCAGGTTGTGCTCCCGGGCGACTGTGGATAATTCCTCGATGGATGGCTCGTGAGCAAAACCCACGATCCGGTAATTGGAGTGATGGACTCTCATTATGGCTCCGGTGTTCTCTCCGATAGCGGCGATGTAATCCTTCAGATGTGTCTTGTTCGTCGTTCCGACCTCTCTCAGGATGGCTCCACTCGCCTCCATCACGTCCGGCATCCGGAATGACCCTCCGATCTCGACGAGCTGACCCCGGGAAACGATCACTTCCCTGCCTTGAGCGAGTGTATTCAGGATGAGCATGGTTGCGGCTGCGTTGTTGTTGACCACAGTGGCCGCTTCTGCTCCGGTCAACTCGCAGAGTATTCCTTCAAGGTGAATATCACGGTGCCCACGGCGCCCGGTCTCTACATCTGTAGCTAAGGTACAGTAGCCATCGGCCGCTCTATGGACAGCTTCCTTGGCATCCTCCGGCAGGACAGCTCTCCCCAATCCAGTATGCAGGATGACCCCGGTCCCGTTTATCGCCTGATTCAAAGAGGACGAAAATTTTTCCTGGAGGCTCTGTTCCACTCTTTGAAGTATTTTTTTCGAGGAAAGCTCTGCCACAGGAAATGATTTCGCATCAGGCTTCCGGATCTCAGAACGCAGCTCCTGCAGGACTCCACGGGCGGTTTTGACCACTAACTCCCGGCTGTGTTCCTTGATCAGGGCCTGGGCATCTTTGGTTTTCATCAAGCTGTCGACTGAAGGTAGCTTGCGGAGTATGTCTTTCGTCATTGTTTTTCCTCACTCAACAGGATTTGGCACCTGCCTAATTTAGCATTAATCTTTAACCTATTTCAAGATAACTCATGTGAGCATCCCTGTTTCCGTGACAATTTCTTTGGAAGTCAGGCAATCTGGTTAGGAAGCCATCCGGAGGCGAGCGGGCATGGTTCCTCGAAGAGGAGAGCGAGGCAGGAGAGAGATAGCGTCTGGGGCCTTTCACAGGCCCCACACGCCTTGGAATCTTTTTTATAGCTTGCCGGTCACCTTGAAGGGAACGACAAATTCCCGGCACCAGCCTTGCTTGGCATGACACACCCAGGCTTCTGGAGTGACCTCAAAGACAATCTGCTTGGCGCCGGGCTCCAGCATCAGGTTGAACTTGAGAATCCGATCATCCGTGTCTTCTTCGAAATCGCGTTTCCCGGCGGCGAGTGTTTCCTTATCGAATTTAATTCCGGAAACGGGCTTGATGCCAACTTTTTGTGTATCTGATAGGTTATTCCATTTGTAGCCACTGGATTTATCGAGTTTCAAAATCAGATATCCTGTTCCCTTTTTGGGATCGGAGCGATCAACCTGGACAAACACCTCAACATCAAACGGCACATCTTCGGGGTATGACGCAACACATTTAAGCTTCTTGAGCTGCTTCTTCGAAGGAAGCTGATCAGCCAATATTTCATCCATACTCTGGATTCTGACTGGAATCGCGCCGGCGATGCGGAATTTCGCTGTCTTTTCCTGAGCCGGTTCTTCGCCGACCCCCATTTTCACAACCACGGTTGCGGTGAATTCCATGCTTTCTTGACTGTCATTCTGCGTCCAGTTCACACCCAAGGTATGAGGATTCACGTCTTTTTCCTTGCTCATCAGTCTTCCGGCCACAAGCTTGTCTTTTTTTAGCTCGATGCCTTTCG
>SOIA01000171.1 GCA_004378665.1 Candidatus Aminicenantota bacterium | reverse complement strand
TCCACGGTCTTCCTGGCTCCATCGCCCTCCTTGGAATGGGCAGCGATGATGTGGACCACTTCCTTGGGAAGCCCGTGCCGGGAGGCAAAAGCGGCTCCGGAGATGGGGTGGCGGAGAAGCTCTCCGTCCCTGCTTTTCACAAACTTTCCTTTTTCTCTCTTGTATTCAAACAGTTTTCCCACATCGTGGAGCAGGGCACCGGCAAGAAGATAATCCCGGTTCAAAGTTACCTTTCCTTTATACTCCTTGACCATGACCTCGGCAACCTCCACGGAAGTGAGAGTTACAGCGCGCGTGTGTTCGATGATGTTCACAGGAGTCTCTTCGATCAACAGCGTAAACGGCATCAGGTGAAGGTCATCGATCGTCCATCCTCCTTCTTTTATGGCCTCGACCCAGACATGAATCGTTTGCATCCTAAGCTCAGCATCCTTGATAAGCTTGAATTCAGGCATGATGGATAAGAGCTCTTTTTTCATTCAACCTTCCTTTCTCCGGGCCCGTCATACTCATAATCCTGGGGATCGATCTTTCTCATGGGCCTCATTCGAGTCATTTCTTCATGGACATGAGCCACCAGACCGGGCACTCGGGCGATGATGAAAAAAGCATTGCCGATCTCGGGAGGAATATCCAGCTCGCAGAGCAGGGCTGCGATCGCCCCATCGACGTTGATCGGAAGACGTTTTCCCATAATCTCCTCAAGGCCTTTCTCCACGGCGCGGGCGATCCGGACAAACTGGGCTGCTAAACCCAGTTCCTCTGCCAGGGAAAACAGCTTCTGTGTCCGCGGGTCCTGGGAGTGGATGCGGTGACCGAAGCCTGAAGCCCTCTTCCCTTTCTCTTTCATCTCTTTGAGAACTTCGCGCACGACTTCATCTTCCGATGCCTTTTTTTCCTCTATCCTTTTCGCGATCTCCTGAAAAAGCTTCATCCCCTCCTCGATCGCGCCTCCGTGATAACGGGAAATCGCAGAAACACCGGCTGCGACAGCCGAGTTGAGTTCAGCCCCTGTGGAAGCGACCGTCCTCGCTGCCAGAACAGACGGAGGGCTGGCTCCATGGTCCACAGAGGAGACGAAAATCGCATCCACCAGCTTCCCCACTTCCGGTGTCGGAAATTCTCCTTTTAAAACAAGATATATGGCCTGGGCAAAAGAGATCTTTCCGATGAGCTGGTCGACCGGATATCCTCTCAGGCATATTTTGTTCGGTTTCACGTCGGTGATAGCTGTCTTCCAGTGGAGCTCGCCCATTGTCATCCTCCCTTGCTGCTTTTCAGCTTTTTAACGATTTTGGGGATATCAGAGACAGAGTCCGCCAGATGGACTCCGACTTTTGTCAGTCTTTCGACCTTGCTTTCATATGAGCCTCTCGACCCTTCAACGATGGCGCCGGCGTGGGAAAATCTCGTCCCGGATTTGGCTGCCTTTCCACCGATGAAGGCAATAAGCGGCTTCGTGAACTTTCCTCTCTCTATGAGGTCGGCCACCCTCTCTTCCTGGCTGGTTCCGATCTCTCCGAACATCACGACCATTTGAGTTTCTTCATCCTTCTCGAACAACTCCATGACTTCCGGGTGCGATAATCCGACAACAACATCTCCTCCCACGTGAACGATTGTGCTCTGTCCGAATCCGGCCTCTGTCAGATAATAGGATATGGCCGATGTCATCCCGCCGCTGCGCGAGCTGACTCCAATATCACCTGCGGCAAACCATTCCCTCGCCCTCTCCGCACGGCCGCCGATCATTCCCAGGACGGCTTTCCCCGGGCTTACAAGCCCGAGGGTATTCGGGCCGACAAAACGAGCTTCCTTTTCTTGAGCAAAGCGGGATATTTCAAGGACATCATAGATGGGAACACGGTCGGGAACGATGACCAAAAGCTTGACTCCCGCATCGATCGCCTCTAAAGCCGCATTCTTCACCAATCCGGCAGGAACAAAAATAACGCTGACATCGATCGCCCCTGTCTTCTCCCACGCTTCTTCCACTGTATCGTACACGGGAACCCCGTGAACCTCTCCTCCTCCTTTGCCGGGTGTTACACCCGCCACAACCTGTGTTCCGTAATCCTTCATCAACACGGTGCGGATCATCCCCTCTCTTCCGGTGATTCCCTGGACTATCACCTTGGATTTCTCGTTGACTAAGATCGCCATTCTCGAATCTCGTTATTCAAATAGGAATACGTTCTGAATTCTTTATTTCCCCTCGTCCTTTGCCAGTCTTTCCCTGTAATCCTTCAAACCCGGAATCGGAAGGTAAATCAATATGGCATCCTGCTCATGAAACTTGCAGTAAATCTCACAGGCCAGACATTCCGTGCATTTCCCTGTTTTGGCTTCCACAAGAGGAACCGAGAGCACGGATTTCCCCTCCTCGATCTTCAGGATGCCGGCCGAACAGGCTTCGACACAGCCTTTTGTCCGGCAATCCGGACATTTCTGGTGGTCGATGAAAATTCTTCCGGTCAGAGTCTCGAAAAAATAGAGGTCTTCAGGTAAATCCGGCGAATCGACCGGCCTGAGGGCATGAACAGATTTGCTCTTCTCTGTCAGTTCCTCCAACCTCTGGGAACAGAATTCCGGAGAGTCGTCCCGTCCGTATCCCTCCACTGTGGCCGGGATATCTTTCAGATAGGTCCCGAGGATCTCTATGGCTTTTTCTTCAAAATTCCCGCCGAGTCGGATCACAGCGGGAATCTCGAGGTTCTCCTCATGAAAGGCTTTGACCATCCCACGGGCCGAATGATACTGTTCCTGGCTGGCCACGCCCGAACCGGAAGCAAAATATCCTTTAAGATTCGGCTGGGAGAGGATGATCTTGGCCGCCCTGTAGACCTTGCTGGCCGAGGGATTGCCGCTCGTATCGCAGTAATTGGCCAGTTTGAACCCCTTATCCAGCACGGCGTCCATGGACATCATCGAGCCGCCTCCTCCTGCCCCGTGAAACCCGATATACTTTCCTTCGGGAGGAATTTCCTCTGCCATCTGCAAAAAATAAAACGTCCCTCGATGGTCAGACTCCTCCACCTGATACGCTATTTTCTCCAGCCTCGACGGAGGCCTGTCAAACTCTCTGGCCACTTCGATGTCCAGCTCGGGATGGCGGAAAACTGCATAATCATCGATAGCCACGTGGCAGTCAGCGGCCAAGACCAAGTCATTTTTCGTTATGACAAGGGGATTGATTTCTGCGGACCGGGCATCATACCTGCGGGCCACTCTGTACAGCCTGGCCAGGACATCAGAAAGCTGGACCAGAAGCTTCCCGGAGAAACCGGCTCGCCGGAGGAGGTTGCGGACTTCGAAATCCCTCAACCCGGTCAATATATCGATGGGGATTTGAAATGTCTTATCCGGATGTTCACTGGCAATCTCTTCGATTCCCGTCCCTCCGATTGAACTGAAAACCAGAAGAGGCGCTTTCCTGGCATCGTCAATCACAAGCCCCACAAAACACTCTGTTTTGATCTTCAGTTTTTCCTCGACCAGGATCTTATCGACGATGAAGTTTCCGACCTTCATCCCGAACATTTCACGCGCCGCCGCTTCTGCCTCTCCCACACCTTCTGCAAATCGAATCCCGCCCAGGTCTGCTCGTCCTGTGAGCCAGACCTGTATCTTCAAGACCACAGGCCCGCCGATCCGGAATGCAATTTGGCGCACATCCTCAGGAGTAAAGGCCAATTCGCCCTTAGGAACGCGAATCCCCATGTTCTTCAGGAGTTTTTTACTCTGGTATTCGAAAAGCCTTGCCACTTGTTTTTTCCTTTCGTTCCCCTATTATTCAAACAG
>SOIA01000237.1 GCA_004378665.1 Candidatus Aminicenantota bacterium | reverse complement strand
AGATACAGCTTCACCTTCACGAACCTGTTATCTTAAAAGGAAAATTAAAAATGAGACGCGTTAAGGCACTAATGGTTTTTCTGGCAATCTTGAGCTCTACCTACTCAGCTTCTGCCAGCCTTAAGGAACCGAACATTCTGCTGGTCACCATTGACACTCTGAGGTATGACAGGCTTGGGGTGTATTCTGATGAACACGTCAGAACTCCAAATATCGATAAGATCGCGTCCCAGTCCTGGGTTTTTGATTGGGCCTTCGCCCACAATCCGGTGACTCTGCCTTCCCATGCCAACATCCTGACAGGAGTGACACCTGTCTATCACGGAATCAGCGATAATCCGGGGTTCGTCCTGGGAGATGGATTTTTAACACTGGCTGAGCTACTTAAAGAGCAAAAATACGACACAGGAGCTTTCATTGCTTCTTTTCCTCTCGACTCGCGATTCGGCCTCGACCAGGGATTTGATGTCTACGATGATAACTATGGAACTCAGAACGTCCTCGAAATCTATTTTATTGAAAGGCCTGCTGAAAAGGTGATCGAGCCTGCGGTGGAATGGATTGCCGAACGAAAACAGAAATGGTTTGCATGGATTCACCTCTTCGATCCTCACGAGCCGTATGCGCCCCCGTCCCCGTATGATAAAATATACAGTGATGACCCCTATTCCGGTGAGGTGGCCTATATCGATTCTCAGCTCGGCATTCTTTTTGATTTCCTTCAGAAGAATGATTCGATCGAGAACACCATCATCATCCTGACCTCTGACCACGGTGAAGCCCTGGGAGAGAAGGGCGAGCGGACTCACTCTTACTTCGCCTACAACAACACGATTCATATCCCCTTGATCTTCTGGATTCCTGGAGAGAAGCCGAAGAGAATCGCGGAAAATGTCAGTCATATCGATATCTTTCCGACCGTCTGCGAGCTGG
Source organism: Candidatus Aminicenantota bacterium (assembly GCA_004378665.1). Taxonomy (GTDB): domain Bacteria; phylum Acidobacteriota; class Aminicenantia; order Aminicenantales; family Aminicenantaceae; genus SOIA01. The sequence goes on along the minus strand of SOIA01000237.1, from coordinate 2,893 downwards.
TCGGTGAAGACATCCCTCCCCATATCCAGGGCGAATCCCTGATCCCGATCGTTCGCGGCGAAAGAAAAAAGAACAGAGAGATCTATTTTGAATCGCTCACTCCATTCTTGAACAGGGGCTGGGCCCCCCTGACTGGCTTTATCATGGATGATATCAAATTTATCAACCAGCCCATTCCAGAGATATACAACATGAAGCTGGACCTCAAAGAAGATAAAAATCTGGCCAACAAATCAAACGTTAAACAATTTGAAACTCAGCTCGATAAACTTACTCGAAGCCTCAGAGGAAAAGAGATTGCCAAGAGGTTCGAAAAGATTGATGTGTACGAGATGAACAAGCTGAAAAGCCTTGGATACTTGACTTCTGCCACTTCTTCCAGGAAAAAAGCGTTCACAAAAGATAACGACCTCAAAGTCCTCAAGCCCGTTCAGAATAAAATGTATGATGCTATCAACAAGTATAAACAGGGGAAAATGGAAGAAGCCATCAGCGATCTTACCCAGGTCATCGAACAGCGGCCGGATTTTGTCCTGGCTTATAAGCACCTGGCCAGCATTTATTATGTGACGGGCCAGGTCGAGCTGACAGTAGAGACGCTCAGGAAAGGCCTGAAATTCAATCCGGATTACCTGGGCCTCATGTCCAAGCTGGGAATCATGCTGGTCGTAGCCAACAAGACAGATGAAGCCATAACCCTGATGAAGAAATGCATCAAAAAGGATCCCGAGAATCCTGAGCATTATAACTATCTGGGAGTGGCCTACCAGAAGAGCGGCAATTTCCAGTCGGCCCTTGAGAACTATAAGAAAGCCATCGAACTCGACGGAAATTTTGCCCTTGCCTGGAGCAACATGGGATCTCTCTATTTGATGGAATTTCTCAAAACCAAGAGGGAGAGAGATTTTCAGCGCGCGATCGATAATTTCAACACCGCACTTGCCTTTGACCCCGGGCTGTTCGCGGCCATTAACGGGAAAAAGGCGGCTTATAAATTCAAAGAGCAGATCGAAAAGCAGAACAACCGATAACAGCCTGGAACCATTACTTGCCGGTATCCAGCCGGCATTGCATTGATTCACACAATTCAGACATTTCCAGTCCTTGTTTTCCCCTCGATTTCTCGATACCAGGTTCTTGCCTTCGAGCTTCTTTTTTTAAAGAAAGAGGTGTCCCGGTGGGAAATGTCCCAGAATAAGGATATTGACAAAGCCTATGGATATTCATTATATTTGTCGCACATTTTAAGGTTTGGTTTGAGTGATTAGGATTGCAGCTTCCGCATGAGAGCCTGGTGTTTTAACAAGTGCTATTGAGGTATAATTTGAGTCGACCTCATAAAGAAGGATCAATGGGTGTCCCCTCCTACACTTTGAAACGCAGAGAATTCTTGCGTCTGTCCGGCACCGCAGCCGCCGGCATTCTCGCCGGGGGCTCGTTCTTGTCCCATGCCCAGGAGATAAAGTGGAAGCCCAACGTCCTCTTTATCATCGTTGATGATCTCCGACCGGAGCTGGGGTGTTATGGAAATAAAGTGGTCGTGAGCCCCAACATTGACCGCCTTGCCAGCCAGGGAGTTGTCTTCACCCGTGCCTATTCCCAGCAGTCCATTTGCAACCCTTCCAGGTCGAGTTTGTTGACCGGGATGCGGCCGGACTCGATCAAGGTCTGGGACCAGGTCACTCATTTCCGGAAACACCAGCCCGATTTGAAGACTCTGCCTCAATATTTTAAAGAAAACGGCTATCACTCTGTTGGGATCGGGAAGGTGTTCCATGACTTCACAAGGGACTCGGCCTCGTGGAGCTGTCCTCCTCCGAAAATCGAGGGTGCTCATATTTATCAGAATCCCGGGACACGAAATCTCCTGAAGCGGCTCGAGGATAGAGCAAGGGCTCTGGGAAAAAGCAGAGCCTGGATAATGACTATCCTCAGAGGGCCTGCGACAGAAGCCGCTGATGCCCCTGAGAGTCAGTACTGGGATGGTGCCCTGACCGACGAGACGATTCGGCTGCTGGCGGAACTCAAGAACAAAGAGCCTTTCTTCCTGGCGGTGGGTTTTTTCAAGCCCCATCTTCCTTTCGCGGCACCGAAAAAATACTGGGACCTGTACAACCCCGAAAAGATCCCGCAGGCGAAAAACAACTTTCCGCCCGAAGGAGCCCCCCGCTTTGCTCTGAATGAAATGTATGAACTGGCCTGCTACGAGGATTTCATGAACATCCCCAAACCCACAGAGGGCGGGCTCAACAGAATCCAGGCCCGCCTGCTCAAACACGGCTACTATGCCTGTGTCAGTTTTATTGATGCCCAGATCGGCCGCCTGCTCACTGAGTTGGAGCATTTAGGATTGCACGAGAACACGATAGTCGTGCTGATGGGAGACCACGGTTGTAAGCTTGGGGAGCACCGCTGCTGGGGAAAAAAGACCGTTTACGAAGATGATGCCCGAACAACCTTGATTGTGTCCGCACCCGGATTCAAAACAAACGGAAAAAGTTCCCCTGCCCTGGTGGAGCTGGTGGATGTCTACCCAACCCTGTGTGACCTGGCTGGATTGGATAAACCCGGTCATCTTGAAGGCACGACCATGGTTCCCCTTCTCAAGAAACCCGAACGTTCCTGGAAAATTGCAGCCTTCACTCAGGCCGTGCGCGGTTTCTCGGGTCGATTCATGGGCCGCAGCGTCCGTTTGGACAGGTACCGCTATGTTGAATGGAAAGATTGGATCGGAGGCAGTATTATCGCCAGAGAGCTATACGACCATAAAACCGACCCGGAAGAAAACCGGAACGTTGTTGACTGGCCCGAAAACCGCCAGCTTGTCCAGCGGCTGTCTTACATGCTGTCTGTGGGATGGAAGGGAGTCAAGCCGCGAAGATTTTAGATCGGG
>SOIA01000092.1 GCA_004378665.1 Candidatus Aminicenantota bacterium | reverse complement strand
GCCCTCCGGAGGTGGCGGGATCCAGGCGACGGGCAGCTATCCGGGCAAAGCGAGGACGCTCGAAGAGCTCCGGATGGACCTGGAAAAAGCTCTTTCCCTCATTCCCGGAAAAAAGAGGTTGAACCTGCACGCCATGTATGGTGATTTCGGAGAAAAAACTGTAGACCGGAATGAGATAGAGCCAGAGCATTATCAGAGTTGGATGGATTGGGCCAAGCAGAATACCGTCAAGATTGATTTCAACGCGACCTGTTTCGCTCATCCTCGGGCAGAGTCCGGGTTCACCCTGAGTAGCAAGGATAAAAAGACCCGTGAGTTCTGGATCGAACACGTGAAGCGCTGCCGTGCGATTAGCGCCCATATGGGCCGCTCTTTAGAGAGTCCCTGCATCCACAACCTCTGGATTCCCGACGGCACAAAAGACACTCCGGTTGACCGCTGGACACATCGCGCGCTGCTGAAAGAGGCTCTGGATGAGATTTATGCTGAGAAATACAGTTCCTCAGAGATGAAGGATGCGGTCGAGAGTAAGCTTTTTGGCATCGGGAGCGAATCTTTTGTCGTGGGTTCTCATGAGTTTTACATGGGCTATGCGATTTCAAAGGGGATCATGCTCTGTCTCGATACGGGGCATTTTCATCCTACTGAATCGGTCGGCGATAAGATCTCTTCCATCCTCCAGTTCTCTGAAGAGATTCTCCTCCACATCAGCCGGGGTGTGCGTTGGGACAGCGACCACGTGGTCAATCTGAATGATGAGGTGAGATTCCTTGCTGAAGAGATCATCAGGTGCAGCGCGTTGGACCGCGTTCACTTTGCCCTTGATTTTTTTGACGCGAGCATGAACCGTGTCGGCGCATGGGTGGTCGGAGCCAGAGCCACTCAAAAAGGCCTGTTGATCGCTCTTTTGGAGCCGCGACAGAAGCTCAAAGAGTTTGAGGAAGCCGGGAATTACTTTGCCCGTCTTGCTCTCCTGGAAGAGCTCAAAACGATGCCTTTCGGCGCTGTCTGGGATTATTTCTGTCTGAAGATGGATGTTCTCTCTGGAGAATCCTGGATTGATGAGATAAACCGTTATGATGCAGACGTGACACGCAAGCGAGGTTAAGAAAAAAGGGGGCAGTCCCCAGTGAAAATATTCACCATTTCTTGGCTTTCTTCGGTTCCATTTTTCTAAGGTCGAGTCCTCGTTCCAGGGCGCCTATGCGGTAAATGCAGATTTCCCGGACTGAGGAGGGATGATGGAGGACCTCGGATAGGGATTGGGCTCCCACGCCCCACACTCCGCCGCCTCTGACTATCACAACCTTGTAATCATGGAGGAGTCGGAGAAACTGTTCGAAGTCATGCCGAGGGGGAAGAACAGGAATCACGAGGTAGAAAAAGCTTCCTTCCGCATCGATCGGGACGATGCGGTCGACCGGGGCGGTTTCTCCGGGATTCGTGGAATGGGAAATGGCCTCGGCTTCCGGAATGTAGCAGTGGATGATGGTTTGAAAGTTGCTCTCCGCGTAGATTCTTTTATGAATCTCCAGTTCGGGGGAGTCTGACTTTTCCGGAGAGAGGGGAACTTCCAGAAGCGGCCCGCCGATCTCCCGGGGCATGGAGGCTTTGGGAGCACAGAGCATCGTTCGGGCGCCGCGGATCGAAATCGACCCTGTGTGGAATGGAGACAGGCGAGATTCAAAAATTCTTGCCCCTGTTTTTCTGAATTCCCTGACGATCTCCTCTTCTTCAGGGAAGTCGCAGGTGTCGTCGTCTTCGACCGTATAAGCGGTCGGAGGATACGGAAAATGCGAGTCTGGACCAGATTGGATCGTTTTCCTCAGGTTTTGGATGTCCACGCCCAATTGACCGGCATGCCGGACTACGGCGCCGGAGTTGTTCGCCACACAGATCAAGAAAAAAGCTTCCTTGAGTGTTCGTCCTCTTGAGAAAGTGCCGTGTGCCTGAACCACAGTGACGGGGTGACGGGTCAGCCGTTCAGGGATTGTGTCCGCCATCTCGGATGACCCGCTCGGCACTTCAAACCAGTCCACAGGGACATAGCCTCCAAGATGATAATGCCCGAGCGGGTCGATCGGGACAAAGGGCTCGGGCTGAGCAGGTTTTTCCTCGTCATCCAGTGTGGCGATGATCAGGTCTTTGGTGTGGCAGTGCATCGAAGCATCCGCATCCTTCTGTGCCAGAATGCGGGCATGAATATCGGTCTCGGATGAAGCCTTGTAATATCCATAATCGGTCTCAGAGGGAGAGAGGAAACATATCTGGCTCGGTTCGAGATCTCCCTTCTGGGACCCCGTGGATGTGATGGCCAATTTCGTCTGTCCCTTCTCATCCTTCCACTGGACGGCCATGTTGCCGCTGTGGCTGTCCTGGATATCATACAGAAGTGATGCGCGTCCGACTGCCTGGAATAGACGGACGAGCTCTTCGCTGACCATCCATTTCTTCCTTGTCATTTGTTCTTCCCGTTTATTATCAAGTCATTCTCTTTTTTGTTTGGATGATTGATTGTAAGCATACTCAAAAGCAAATATCATGACAAGGCAATTGTCCTGAGCTCTCTTAGGGGATTTCCAAAATCATTTAAGTGATTGAAGAAAAAGAGATGCATGCATACGGAAATTTAAGCTGGAAATTTTCTTTCTTTAGATATATATTTCTAACCTGTTCCACTCCGATGGAAGATCAGATTTGAGGAGAAGACATCTGATGAATAAAACGCGGCGAGCGATATGGCCGGTTTTTTGCTTTTCTCTATGGAGTGGTTGTCCGAGAAAAATGCGGTCTTATAATCAGGAGGCGTGAGAAATGAGGTGCGTGAAATTGGGTTCAGTGTTTATCCTGATTTTCAGTGCGCTCATTCTTTTGTTCGCTCAGAGTCAGATGAGTGTCTATCTCGAGGAAGTGCTCGTGATCGGTGATGCGGAGGAAGATTTGATGTATCAGAGGCCGGGGCTGACAACCGATAATGACGGCAATATCTACATCACCGATTTGAAGAATAATCTGATAAGGAAGTTCGATCCAAACGGAGAATTCTTGAACGAGACAGGCCAGAAGGGCAGACGGCCTCGGGGGCTTCAAGGGCCCAGCCTGATAAAATATTTCAACAGAAAGCTTTATGTCTCAGAAGTGTACAACCCTGGAATACTCGTGTACAACAAGGATTTAGAGTTTGAGATTGAAATTCCGGTGCCGTTCACAGTGACAGACCTGTATGTTCTCTCCGATGGCCAGATTGCAGTCACAGCTTTGAAAAGAGAATACGAAGAGGGGAGAGCCATTTATTGTATATACCTCTACGATAGAGAAGGGAATGAGGTTGAGAGGATCATATATGCCCGGGGTCGAAGACTCACGATGATGAACATGGTCAGTTTCGTGGTGGACAGAAGAGGCGAATTCATTCTCGCTTATACATGGGAAGATAAGATCGAAAAATTGAACAGAGAAGTGGATGAAGAACAGGAAAACCAGGTGGAAATCCTCTGGAGCCAGAGTTTAGTGGGCAAGAAAAGAGTGAGGATGAAAGAAGAAAAAGATGAGAGGCCTGCCTTCGGCCAGTACCCCGCTGAAGCCGTTTTCAAGGGAATCTCTCTGGATAACCGGGGATATATTCTTGTTCTGGGAGGTCATCTCTCTGAAAACCCCAATCGAGACGTTTATGTGCTCAGAGGAAATGGTCAGTACCTGACCACCATCACCCTGCCCGAGCCTGCGCATGCCATTCACGTGGACAGGAATAATTTTCTGTATGCCCGGGCGACTAAGGGGACAGCCTTTAGAAAATACGCATTAAAATATTTTTATGAATAGTGAATAGGGGAC
>SOIA01000105.1 GCA_004378665.1 Candidatus Aminicenantota bacterium | reverse complement strand
AAGTTAAGGGCAGGTGGCGAAATTGGCATACGCGCTAGGTTTAGGACCTAGTTCCTGATAAAGGAGTGCGGGTTCGAATCCCGCTCTGCCCATTGACAATCTATACGAAAAAGAGAAATGGATGACAGACCAAACAAAGATGAAAAGCAGCATGAAAACCTTGAAAGGATGCAAGAGGGAGATTGAACTGGATATTGACGCAGATGAAGTCATGGAAGAATTCAATAAAATCGTGGCTCAATTCTCATCCAGTGCGAAGATACCAGGCTTCAGACCTGGTAAAGTCCCCAAGGACCTGATCAAGCAAAAGTTTTATCCAGAAATCAAGGACTCACTGATCAATGCATTAGTCCCGAAGGCTTTAAACAGAGAATTGAAAGCTCAAAATGTCAATCCGGTGGGAATGCCGGTTGTGACTGAGCTGAACTTTAAGGAAGGAGAGCCCCTTCACCTAAAGGCTCAGTTTGAGGTATGGCCGGAGTTCGAGCTTCCGCAATACAAAAAAATCAAGGTCAAACAGAAAAAAGTCACTGTTGCACCAAAAGAGCTTGAGCAGTCGCTCGAAGACCTCCGGGCGAAGTCCGCGGAATATGTCCCGGTCGAGGGCAGGGGAGTGGCTGATGGGGATTACGTCGCTGTCGAATTGAAAGGCAAAGACCTGAAGACAAACAGGTTTCTTCCTCTGGAAAAAGGAATCATCCTTGCGGGGCACCAGGACAACGAAGAGAACTTAAACAAGAATTTGACAGGATTAAATCCAGGGGATGAGAGAACATTCACGATCGAACACGACAAAAGTCATCCGAACAAGAAATTGGCCGGGAAAGCAATCGAGTATGAGATGAAAGTCGTCTCCATCAAAGAAAGAACGCTTCCAGCGCTCGACGATGAATTTGCCAAGGGCCTTGGAGAGTTCAAAGACCTTAAAGATCTCAAGGAGAAAATTGAAAAGGAAATCACCTCTGCGAAAGAAAAAGCCGCGAAAAATGAGATGGTAGAGGAGATCATAAAGGAAATATCAGACAAACTCAGCGTAGAGCTTCCTGAATCTGTCGTAGAACAGGAGCAGGTGGCCGTCCTGAAGCGCATGCTCTCTTCTCGTCCCCAGCAGAATTCGAGTCAAGAGGAACTGGAGAAGTTGAAGATTGAAGGAAAAGGAAAAGCTGAGCAGAATCTCAGGAATCATTTGATTCTGCAAAAAGTGGCGGAGAAGGAAAAGCTGTTAGTGTCTGACGAGGAGCTTCATGAGGAGTTTAAGAAGATCGCTTCGGCGAACAATCTTTCAGTGGCAAAGGTTGTGGAGAGCTTTAACAGAGAAGGGAAGAGAGAAGAATTGAGAGACAACCTGGCTTTGAAAAAGACGGTTGACTTTTTGGTGGATAACGCTATAATAGAAAGGTAAGTTTTCTCATGACTCTTATCCCCCAGCATCCAGTCAAGTAAAAGCGAACTGAATATTCATAAGTTTAAACTGGCAACTGGAGTATAAAATATGCAAAATGCCCGCAGTCATTCTGAAGCGATCAAAAACATCGCTTTGATTCCCTTAAGAGATATCGTTGTTTTCCCTTCGACTCTTGTTCCGTTCATCATCGGACGTCCGTCTTCAATACAGGCCCTGGAAATGGCCACAGAAAAAGACAAGAGGGTTTTTCTTACCGCACAGATGGACCCCAACCTGGATAATCCCACTCCAAAGGATATTTATTCGGTAGGTGTGATTGCAAAAATTATCCGGTCGATAAAGATGGACGATAAGAACGTAAAAGTCATCGTGGAAGGAAGGAAACGGGCGCGGATCATCGAATATTTAAGCACCTATCCGTTTTTCCAGGTGCTGGTTAAAGAGATAAGAGAAATCGAAGGAGCCACAGCAGAATCCGGAGAAATGATCCAGAGAGTGTTGATACTCTTCGAGGATTATTTAAAACTCAGCCAAAACGCGAATTTTGAATCCATTATTCCAGCTTTGAAAGATAACAGTCCTGACAGGGTTGCAGACATCATCTCTTCCCACCTCTATCTTCCTTTAGAGGAAAAACAAAACCTTCTTGAGTCAATCAGTGTCCAGGAGCGGATTCGGAGGCTGAACTACCTCCTGGAGAATGAGATACTGAAAGTTCATACAAGACTGAAAAAAGATGGAAAAAAGCCTGGCCGAAAAAAAATCGAAATCAAAGACACAGGACAAAGAATACTCCCAACGGGTTTGACCTTCAAAAAGGAAGACCAGCCAAACGAAATCGAGGAGTTGAAGCAAAAAGTCGCGAAAGCGAATATGCCCAAGGATGCAGAGGAAAAAGCCTACAAAGAGATTGAAAGACTGGAATCCATGCCTCCAATGTCAGCAGAGGCGACGGTTTGCCGGAACTACCTCGACTGGCTGATATCACTGCCCTGGAATAAAAAATCTAGAGAGAAGAGAAACCTGAAGGATGCCGAACGAATTTTAAATGAAGACCATTACGGATTAGAAAAGGTCAAAGAAAGGATACTCGAATATCTCTCCATTCGCCAGCTTGTGAAAAACCCGAAAGGAATCATCCTGGGTTTCATCGGTCCTCCTGGAGTCGGGAAGAGCTCTCTTGGCCGCTCCATTGCCCGCGCAACTGGGAGGAAATTCGTGCGGCTATCGCTCGGTGGCGTAAGGGATGAGGCAGAGGTTCGAGGGCACAGAAGGACTTACATCGGGGCTTATCCGGGAAGGATCATCCAGATGGTCAAGAGAGCTGGAACGAAGAATCCGGTCTTTCTGCTGGATGAAGTCGATAAGATGAGCATGGATTTCAGAGGAGACCCGGCATCGGCTTTGATGGAAGTTCTGGACCCGGAACAGAACAACACCTTTTTAGACCATTACATCGATACTGATTTCGATCTCTCTCAGGTCATGTTTATAGTGACCGCGAACATGATCGAGCCTGTGCCACGTCCTTTGCTCGACAGGATGGAAATCATCCGGCTTCCGGGTTACACAGAAGATGAAAAACTGCAGATCGCCAAAGATTTTCTTTTGTCCAAACAGCTGAAGATCCATGGCTTGAAAGAGGAAAACCTCAATATTTCGGATAAAGCGTTCATGAAGCTTATCCGTGGATACACGCGGGAGGCCGGAGTCAGGAATATAGAGCGGGAGATCACATCCATCTGTCGGAAGGTCGTCAAGAAGGTCGTGTCTAAGGGAAAATCTCATGTCGAAAAAGTCAACGCCAAAAATATTGAGAAGTACCTGGGTATTCCGAGATTCAGACGCAAAGAAATCGATAAAAAAGACGAGGTTGGGGTGGCGATCGGGATGGCCTGGACCGAATTCGGAGGAGAACTTCTGACATTTGAAGTGACCAAAGTTCACGGAAAGGGGAACTTCATGTTAACCGGGCATCTTGGGGAAATCATGCAGGAATCCGCTCAAGCTGCGTTCAGCTATGTCAAGGGAAAGATCTATGAGTTTAACATCGCCAAGGATTTGCATAAAAATTATGATATTCATATTCATGTCCCAGAAGTCGCACAGCCAAAAGAAGGTCCGTCTGCAGGCATAACCATCGCAACTTCGATCATTTCCCTCCTGACTGAGATCCCTGTGAGCAAAAAGGTGTCCATGAGTGGGGAAATTACCCTAAAAGGAAAAGTCCTTCCTGTGGGAGGCATCAAAGAAAAATTATTGGCGGCTCATCGAGAATTGATAAAAGAAGCCATTCTGCCATTCGACAACAAGCCAGATTTAAAGGATATTCCGAAGAAAATTATGGATGATATGAAAATTCATTTTGTCGAGAACATGGACGAAGTTCTGGAAATCGCTTTGACGAAGGAACTTCCCATGAAGGCAAAAAA
>SOIA01000194.1 GCA_004378665.1 Candidatus Aminicenantota bacterium | reverse complement strand
ACCGTAAAACCTGGTGGCATCGGTGACCAGAATGATCCTCTCCAGGGGTTTTGCTCTTGCAATCAAGCTCAGGATCGAGGGATGAATATGGATTCCGTCTGCGACCACCTCGGCATAAACCTCATCGTTCAACAGCAAAGCTCCCGCGGCCCCCGGTTCCCTGTGGGCGATTCCTCTCATCGCATTAAAGATATGAGTCGCCAGCCTGACTCCTGCCTCGATCGCCTGCTGTGTCTGCTCGAAACCAGCGTTTGTGTGGCCAGCTGAGGGAATGATATTCCGCTCGGTCAAGAAACGGATAAAGGCGCTGATCCCATCGATTTCAGGGGCAACGGTCACAATCTTTATGCTTCCCTGAGAGACTTTGATATACTCCTTCATCTCGGCCAGGGAAGGCCTCCGGATGTATTGAGTCCGCTGGACGCCTCTTTTTTCCTTTGAAATGTACGGGCCTTCCAGATTCAAACCGATGATGTCTGGGATATCATGATTGTTGTTTTTGATATCCAGAAAGGTCCTTATTGTATTCAGGATCTGTTCGTGAGATGCGGTCATAAGAGTCGGAAGGAGAGAAGTGGTCCCGTTTTTTAAGTGTGTTTTCAAAGCAGTGATGATCGATTCCGCGGAAGAATCTGTAAACTCTTCTCCCCCTCCCCCGTGAAGATGAATATCAATGAAGCCTGGAACGGCTACTCTGTTTTTAAAATTGAATACCCTGGTTCCCGGAGGAATTCCCGAGTCTCCGAACTGCCCCACCCTCTTGATCTTTTCTCCCTCAATCAGGATGGAGCCGCTCTGGATCATTCTGAGCGGAGTGAAGACATCACAGTTTTTGATCAGCGTGAATTCTGACATCTTATTTCAGATAATCCTTCACTCTTTCTTTATTCTGAAAAACCCATTCGTAGTAGCCTTTCCGGCTCAAAAGAGCACCCGCGTCCTCATCGACGATAATCTTAGCCTGAGGATGAAACTGCAGGACCGAAGCCGGAACAGAGGCTGTAACCGGTCCCTCAACGCATTGTCGCACAGCATCCTTCTTGTTTCCCCCTGACGCAAGGAGGATGATCATTTTCGCTTCCATGACCGTTCCGATGCCTATGGTCAAACAGAATCTTGGAACCTCCCGTTCATTCTCGAAAAAGCAGGCATTATCCTTAACCGTCTCCTCTGCTAGGGTTTTCACTCTAGTCCGCGAGGACAATGAAGAGCCCGGTTCGTTGAACCCGATATGGCCATTCCGTCCGATCCCCAAAATTTGAACGTCAATCCCCCCACAGCTCTTGATCTTATCTTCATACTCTTGGCAGTTCGTATCGATGTCGGATGGCTTTCCATCAAGGCGGAAAATGTTCTCTTTCTTGATGTTGATATGCTTCAAGAAATTTTCCTTCATGTAATGAGCGAAGCTCTGAGGATGGTCCTCTTCCAAGCCCAGATATTCATCCAGGCCGAAGGTTTGTACACCGGAAAAATCGATCTCCTTTTTTTGATACAGTTCTATGAGCTCTTTATAGACACCCAGAGGCGTTGCCCCTGTCGCCAAACCTAGGGCAAGGTTCTTCTTTTTCTTCCATTCCCGAAGGATGATGCGTGCCGCCTCCTCGCAGATTTTTTCATAATTCGATGTAAAGATCACTTCCATTTTGACATCTCCGAAATTTCTTTTCTCCACTGTTTGGTCATTTTTTCTGCTGTTCCCTTGCTTTTAGCTTCGATGATCAATCTTATTATCGGCTCAGTGTTTGATGGCCTGATATGAACCCAGTGGTCCTCGAAAATGATTTTCAATCCGTCCAGAAGAGAGATTTCTCGTTTGTCGGCATATTTCTTTTTCAACAGCCTGATTATTCTGTACGCCTGCTCCTGTGTTCCCTCGATCTTATCCTTAATCATAGTGTAGCGCGGAATTTCCTCTCGAAGCTCAGAAATCGTTTTTCCAGACACAGCCATGGCTTCCAGGATCAATCCCATGGCCGTGAAGCTGTCCCGGCAGGGATAAATTTCCGGGAGGATCACTCCTCCGTTTCCTTCTCCTCCGATGGCTGCCTTTTCTTCCTCTGAAAGAATCCGTTCCACCACGTTTATCTCCCCGATCTTGGTCCGGATGACAGGCACATTAAACTCTCCAGCGATATCATCGATAACCTGGGATGTGGACAGGTTGATAACCACCGGTCCGGGTTTATGGCTCAGGACATATCTTACCGAGAGCGCCAGAGTCAGCTCTTCTCCAAGCGGCTCTCCTTTTTCGTTGACAACCGCTAATCTGTCCGCGTCAGCATCCTGGACAAATCCCACATCAGCCTTTTTCTCGACCACTGTCCGGCAGAGCTCTGCAATATTCTCCGGGAGAGGCTCGGGATGATGCGCGAATGCCCCGTCAGGCACGCAGTTGAGTAAAACAAGCTCACAACCTAAAGCTTTCAAATATTCCGGGGCCAGCACAGCTCCAGCTCCGTTGGCACAGTCCAGTGCAACTTTGAGTTTTTTCTCACGGATCAGATTCACGTTGAAATAAGACAGCAGTTTTTTCAAGTGGGGATCTGTCGGATCCTTCTCGAATTCCGGGATTTTGTACTTGTCCACATCCACCAGTGAATACTCCCCCTGGTGATAGATATCCAGGAACTCCTCCACCTGATGATAGTTTAAAAAGAGCCCCCCCTTATCGAGAAACTTCAGACCGTTCCATTCTTTCGGGTTATGGCTGGCTGTCACTGCGATCGCTCCGATCGCCTTGGTCTGGTTTGTTAAAACCTGGATGGAAGGGATGGGACAGATACCAATCTCAACAGGTTTGCAGCCAACAGACAGGAGTCCGGACAGCACAGCCTTTTTCACCATTGTCCCGGATTGCCTCGAATCCCGGCCAACGATAACACTTCCCTTCCCCAGGTAAGTGCCGAAGGCCTGGGCGAATTTCGATGCGAGCTGAGGAGTCAGGCTTTCGCCCACAACACCCCGGACTCCTGAGACACTAATTCTTAAAGATGTTGCTCTTCTCATTTGACCCGCAGTGAAATAAAATTGAGCACTTCCTCGACTCTTTCCCTGGCTTTGTCTTCGGACCTGTCTTCAGCGATGATCCGGATCATCGGCTCCGTGGCAGATGTCCGGACATGGACCCAGCCGTCCTGATCCTCGACTTTAATGCCATCCATGCTGTTGATTTCCCGGTCGGCAAAGAGTTTTTTGACCTCATTCACTACCGAATGGATCCTCGTGGGAGGGCAGTGGATTTTCTCTTTGACGATATGATATCGGGGCAGCTCCGCGACTAAATCGGAAATCCTCTTGTTCCTCTTAGCCATGATCTCTAAGATCAAACCCATTGTCAGGAAACCGTCAAAGGCATGTTGGAAATCAGGGACGGCAACACTTCCGCTTCCTTCACCTGCTATGACTGCGTCTTCGTTAAGCACTGATTGGATGGAATAGGATTGTCCGACTTTCGCCTTTATAACCGGGCAATTTTTTTTCTGAGCTACATCCTCGATCATCCGCGAGGAAGAATGGTTGGTTATGACTGTCCCCGGATTTTTATCCAGGTAATAGTCCGCGATTAGAGGAAGAGTGAATTCCTCGGATAAAGTCTCCCCGTTTTCTGCAACAAGAGAGACCCGGCTCACATCACTGTTAAGAAGAAAACCCACATCCGCTTTAACGACTTTTATAACCGAAGCCACTTCCTGGGCATTTCTCGGCCGGGGCTCAGGATCATGAGGAAAATATCCGTTTGGCTCGTTGTTGACAGGGATGAGTTCGAATCCCAGATGCCGGGCGAACACATCGATGATCTTCGCACCTGCCCCGTTGCAGGGGTCGATGACCACTTT
>SOIA01000356.1 GCA_004378665.1 Candidatus Aminicenantota bacterium | reverse complement strand
TTAATAGCCGAACAATTTTGGCAGGAACATGCTGATGGCCGGGATGAATGTCATAAGGAGGAGGGCAACGATCATGGCAATGAATAGAGGAAGAAGCGGCTTCAGAACTTTGGAAATACTGGTCCCCGCGACTGCGCATCCGACGAAAAGAACGGTTCCTACAGGCGGCGTGCATAAACCTATACAGAGGTTGAAGACCAGGATGATCCCAAAATGAATCGGGTCGATACCCAACTGCACCACAACAGGGAGAAAAATCGGGGTGAAGATCAAGACGGCCGGCGTAATATCCATGAATATGCCCACGATCAGAAGAAAAATGTTGATCAGCAAAAGGATGACGATCGGACTGCTGGACAGAGCAATCAGCCCAGCACTGATGTTTTGAGGAATATTCTCGTAGGAAATTATCCAGGACAATCCCATCGAAGTCCCGATCAGCAGCATGACAATGGCGGTGGTGGTCGCTGAGTCCAGAAGGATTTTCGGCAGATCTTTCCACTTCACCTCCCTGTAGACAAGGACCGAAAGGATAAAGGCATACAGGACCGCGATGGCCGAAGCTTCGGTCGCGGTGAAGTAGCCGGCGATGATCCCGCCGATGACCAGGACGATCAAGAAAAGGCACGGCACAGCTTTGAGGAAACGGGCGATCCCCTCCTGGATCTTGACTCTCTCGCTAACGGGGTATTTCTTCCTGTGGGCGATCACTCCCGCCACAACCATCAAAGACACACCGATGAGAATCCCTGGAAAATATCCGGCCACGAACAGCGCTGCGATGGACACCCCGCCGCTGGCCAGCGAATACACGATGAGAATGTTGCTCGGAGGGATGATCAACCCTGTCGTGGCAGATGTGAGGTTGACCGCGGCACTGTAATTCAAGTCATACCCCTGTTTCTTCATAGCCGGGACCATGAATCCCCCGATGGCCGATGCTGTCGCCACGGAGGAACCGGAAATCGAGCCGAAAAACATGGCTGCCAGAATATTGACGAACGCCAGGCCTCCGGGGAACATTCCCACGAGCGCTCTGGCAAAATCGATCAAGCGCCTGGCAATCCCGCCTTTGTTCATCAGCTGTCCGGAGAGGATGAAAAAGGGAATGGCCAGAAGGACAAAACTGTCCAGTCCGGTCGCCATCCGCTGGGCCACTGTGGTCAGTGCCGGACCGCCTTCTATGCTCAACAGCATGGTCGAGATCGTGGCGATCCCGATGCTGAAGGAAATCGGAACGCCGAGAACCAGGAGAAAAGCGAATCCGAAGACAAGCACCAAGATATTGATCAGTTCCATTCTTATTCCTGAACTTGACCTTTGCTCATCGGACCGGGCTGAAAGCCTGCCGGTTCCTCCTTGAATGAGCGGATTCCCTGCATAAAAAAAACAACGGCATAAAACATGATCAAGAGCCCGCTCAGAGGAAGCACACAATACACATACCCGAGCTGGAGCCGGAGGGCCGCGGATATCTGATTCAATTTCAAAGTGATCGTCACAAGACGAACGCCGCCGATGACCATCACGAAAAAGGCAAACATAAATATGAACACTTGAATACTGAGTTCAGCCAGTCCCCTCGCCTTCCCCCTCAGGCTCTTCAACACCACGTCAATGGCCAGGTGCATTTTCTGGCCGGCCGCATAGCTCGCACCCAACAATCCCACCCAGATCAAAAAGTACCGGGCCAGTTCTTCTGTGAAAGAGCTGGGATCCCTCAAGACGAAGCGCGTGAAGACCTGCCACAGGACATTCAACACGTTGGCCGCCATCAGTGCGATCAGAATTCCCTCCAGGATCGTATCGACTCTTTTTTTGATTTTTTCGAGCATCAGCGCACCGCTTGAATCTCCTGAATCAGCTTGTAGAGTTCCGGCTGATTCCTGTATTTTTCGTATATCGGTCTGACTTTCTCGGCGAAGAGTTTTTTATCCGGGTAATAGATCTTCACTCCTGACTTCTGAACATGCTCCAGGGCGGTTTGAGTCGCTTTCTTCCACAGCTTCTTCTGGAGCTGGGCGGACTCATCCGCGGCTTCCTGGAGAATCTCCTGGAACTCGGAGGAAAGGCCTCGCCAGATATTCGTGTTGATCAGGAGCACATCCGGGACTCCTGTGTGTTCGTCGAGAGAGTAGAACTTGCAGACATCGTAGTGGCGGGAAAGGTGAAAACTCGGCGGGTTATTCTCCGCCCCGTCAACGACTCCCTGCTGGAGGGCCGAATACAGCTCTCCCCAGGAGATAGGAGTGGGTGAACCTCCGAGTGCCTGCACCATCCTCATCGAGGTCGGGCTCTCCTGCGTCCGGATCTTCATTCCGACAAGGTCTGCCGGCGAAAGAACCGGTTTATCCTTCGTGTAGAAACTCCGGCTCCCGGCGTCATAGAAGCACAGCCCGCGCAGCCAGACCTTTTCTCCTGCGAGGAGAAGCTTCTTCCCAATATCCCCTTCCAGGACTTTGAAGCCGTGTTCCTCATCCCTGAAAATGTAAGGCAGGCTCAGCACGCTCATGGAGGGCACAAAGCCCTCAAGAACGCTGCAGGAGACCTTTGTCATCTCCAGGCTCCCGATCTGAAGAAGCTCCAGGCATTCCCTCTCTGAGCCCAGTTGCTCACTGGGATAGATGTCGATCCTCATCCTCCCATCCGATTTTTCAGCGACTCTCTCAGCCAGGAATTCCATGGCTTGATGAACGGGGTGGGAGGGGTTTAAGCCGTGGGCCAGCTTGATGACTTTGACGCGTGAATCGGTGCCGCAGCCCGCGGTAAATATGATATGAGACAGGAGAAGGAAAAACAGGAGATGATGGGTTCGTCCTCTGGAATTCCTCATCTACTCGATCACGGGTTTGATAACCACAGCCTTGAGTTTTTCGAGATCGGTTTTCAACCGTGAAAACATATCTTCACCCGTGTACATTCCGATTATGGAGCCGCCCGAGCCCGCGAATTTGGCCGAGGCTCCACACTTCCGCGCAGCCTGGATCATCTCGAAATTGCTTTCGCTGATTTTCATGATCTGGCTTCGCAGGTCAAAGTTCTGGTTCATCAATTCATGGAATTTCTCAAAATCTCTCCGGAGAAGGACTTGTTTCCCGGTGTCTGCAATCTCAGCCAGCCGGATCAACGTCTCCATGACAAATTCATCGCCTCCCCTATACGCGATTCGGATGTCATCCAGAACCTGTCCGGATACTTTACCGAGCTCGGGCTTGTAGGCGATGTAGAGCTTTGGGAGAAGTTTTGGGTCCAGCGGTTCGTAGAGGCCGTGCCCTTTCTTCTCAATCACCCTTTTATCAAGGTCCATGTACACACATCCCTCGTACACCTGGATGACTCTGTCCATCAGCCCGGCGTTGATTCCCAGCTCCTTCAACTCCGCGTCTAAAATCAGGGACGGAAGGACTTCCACCGGGATTTTGACTTTGTAAAATTCCATCAGGGCGCGCATCGCAGCGGTGATGATCGCGCTGGATCCGCCAAGCCCGATCTGCCGGGGGATCGTGGAGTCGTATCGAATGGTGAAGCTCTGATCCTTCAGCCGAATATTCTGGTCCTGGCAGTGATCAAAAAATGTTTTTATTGCCGCTTGAACCAGGCGAACACCACCGTAGTAGCCATAAAGCGCGATCCTCTCCACGAACTCGGGCAGATCCCTGTAAACATTCGCATCCTGGTCATGGGTCTCGATACGGAGTTCTTCGGACACCTGGAGTGAGACAGACGCGAAGAAATTCTTGACTGTGATGGCGATGATCTTGCCGAAGTATCCGTCCGAAGGATTCCCCAACAGTCCGGCCCGGGCATAAGCACGAGTTTCAATCGCCATTATCCTGTATTTTAC
>SOIA01000354.1 GCA_004378665.1 Candidatus Aminicenantota bacterium | reverse complement strand
ATCGCCTGGCTTCTGGGCTCTGTCCTTGTGGGACTGGCCGTGTATTTTTTGCTCATCAAGAGCAAGAAACAAACCCGGCATGATAGATAAGGGTTGGTTTGACCTGCTCACATAAATTCTGTTCTAATAGACAGGATTATTGAAGGAGAAAATCAATGAAAAAGACATATCTAATATTTTTTCTCACAGGTCTTTTGGGCCTCAGCTTCTGCGCGCCGAAAGAACCGACCGCGAGATTTTCCTTTTCCCCAGAAAAGCCTTCTCCTGGCGATCAGATCACAGTTCAATATTTTCCTTCGGGAACGAACCTGGAGAAAGCAGAGGAAATCTATCTTGTCGCCTACTCCTACACACACGGCACTCCAGAAGCCAAAGACTATGCGATGAGTCAGAAAGGAAAAATCTGGACAGCCTCTTTTTCTGCCGACGAGAAGACCTGGGGAATCATCATCAAGTTTGCGCACAAGGAAAAAGTCGATAACAACGAGAAAAATGGATATGTCATTCCTCTCTTCGACAATGAGGGACATCTGATCCCGGGAGGACTGGCCGGGCTGGCCGAAGCCTATGCATCCTGGGGCAGTTACTTCGTGGGACTGGAAGGCGATCAGGAGATGGCCCTAGCCTACTTCGTGGAAGAGTTCGAGCTGCATCCCGAACTGAAAAGAGAATACATCATCCCCTATCTCACAGTGATCTCCGCTGTCAGGAAAGCCGCAGGAATAGAGGTCATTTTGAGCGAATTGGATGATCTGGCCGGGAAAGGCGACCTATCTGAGGAGGAGCTTGCAGTGATGGTTGGCTGGTATTCACGTTTGAACCAGGCAGAAAAAGCTCAGGAATATTCGGCCTTGATCCGGGAAAAATTCCCCCAGGGAAGATTCGTCCAGGAAGAAAGATTCAGAGAATTCTACGAGATGACAGATGTGGATCAGAAGATCGCACTGATGAAAAAATTCAGGAAAGACTTCCCGGAAAGCGACATGATTTCCGCGATGCACATCTATGTTTGTCTGGCTTACCGGGATAGCGGTCAGTATGCCAAAATCAATGAATACCTGGTGAAAATCACGGAAGAAGTCAACTGGAGTCTCTACAATAACATCGCATGGGACATGGCCGAGAAGGGAGTAGCTCTGGAGCTCGCCGCTGAGCTTGCCGCAAAGGGAGTGGAACTCGTCAGGAAGCAAAAAGAGGACCCGAAAGGCGAACGGCCCATTTACATCACGGAGAGAGAGTGGAAAGAGCAGATGGATACGGGACTCGGAATGATGTTGGACACATACGGGTTCATCCTTCTCAAGCTCGACAGAGCAGAGGAGGCCCTGTCTTTTCTTGAAGAGGCTTGTCTCCTCAGTCAAGGCCAAAACAATGAAATCAACGAACACTACTCTGAAGCACTGGTCCGGAGCGGCTCTTTCGAGAAAGCGGTCTCAGAGATCGGGAAGCTTATCCAGGAAGGGCACAGCACACCAAAAATCAAAGACCTGTTCAGGCAGGCTTATCTCGAATCCACGGGCAATGAGAAAGAGGCCTCTGCTCAACTTCTCAAACTGGAACAGACCGCGAGAAAGAAATCGGCAGCCGAGTTGAAAGAAACGATGGTCGACTCTCCTGCTCCGGATTTCACTCTCGAAGACTTAGACGGCAATCCGGTTTCTCTTGCTGACTTCAGGGGGAAAATCGTCATCCTCGACTTCTGGGCCACCTGGTGCGACCCGTGCACGGATTCCTTTCCGGGGATGAAGCTGGCTGTGGAGAAATATAAAGATGACGAAAGCGTCCGATTCCTTTTTATCAATTCCTGGGAACGAGTGGAAAACTGGAAAAAGAATGCCTCAGATTTCATGTCTGCAAACAACTATCCCTTCCATGTGCTGCTGGATACACAGAACAAGGTCATCACGGCCTTCGAAGTGGAGGGCATCCCCACAAAGTTCATCATCGGCAAAAAAGGGAAGATTCGCTTCAAAAGTGTGGGATTCATGGGAAACACAGACAATTTAGTTGATGAATTGAGCCTGATGATAGAGATGCTGCGTTAGAGCCATCCCCACTCAGGAAGCAAAAATAAAATCAACCTCAAGGAATTTTTCCTTGCAAATGAAGGACAAACACAATTAAGGAGAAAAACGCCATGAGAAATTTAAAGAAAATCCGCGGATTCTCAACAGCCCTGGCATTCATTCTGATGGCGGCCTTATTTCTTCTGGTCTTCGGAGGAGCATTTGCCCTCTATTACTTTAAAGGGAAGAGAATCACCACCACCGATATCGCGGCCGCAGAAAAAATCACCGCGCTCCGATTCACAGCCAAGGAGCGGAAAATGATGTTGAATAACGTGAGGAGAAATTCCCGCAGGTACGAAGATCTTCGAAAGACATCTCTCGAAAACCAGGTGTCGCCGGCACTGTTCTTCAACCCCGTCATCCCGGGGATGAATTTCCAGGAGGAACAGAGGCCTTTCAAATACTCGGCGCCTTCGGATGTCCGCGTTCCGGAAAACCTCGAAGATCTCGCTTTCTATCCAGTCACTGCGCTCGCACAGCTGATCAGATCACGGAAGATCACCTCTACCCAGCTCACACGACTCTACCTCGAACGGTTGAAAAAATACGGACCGGAATTAGAATGCGTCGTCACGCTGACCGAAGAGCTGGCTCTCCAACAGGCCCGGCGTGCTGACGAAGAGATCGCCTCCGGGCGCTACAGAGGCCCGCTTCACGGCATTCCCTGGGGAGCCAAAGACCTCCTCTCCACAAAAGGAATCAAAACCACATGGGGGGCCATGCCTTACAAAGACCAGGTCATTGATGAAAACGCCACGGTCGTGAAACGGCTCGAAGAGGCCGGAGCGGTCCTTGTCGCGAAACTCTCGATGGGCGCTTTGGCCATGGGAGATGTCTGGTACGACGGGAGAACCCGGAATCCCTGGAATCCAGAGCAGGGGTCCAGCGGCTCATCAGCCGGATCAGCCGCTACCACGGCTGCCGGTCTCGTCGGGTTTTCCATCGGGACTGAGACATGGGGTTCGATCCTTTCCCCCTCGACCAGGTGCGGTGTGACCGGACTGCGTCCGACTTTCGGCCGCGTGAGCCGGTACGGAGCCATGGCCTTGAGCTGGAGCATGGATAAGATCGGCCCCATCTGCCGCACAGTCGAAGACTGTGCCTTAGTGTTCAACGCCATACTCGGTCCGGACGGGAAAGACCTGACTGTATTCGACCTTCCCTTTAACTGGGATCCCGTCCTCGATCTCGAGGATATCCGCATCGGCTACTTGAAAAAAGCATTCGAACGGGATTACAGGAACAAAGAAAGGGATGAGGCTGTCCTCGAGGTTTTCCGTTCACTCGGAGCAGAACTCGTTCCCTTCGAACTTCCGGATTTTCCGGTCTATAATCTCTCGTTTATCCTGAATGCAGAAGCGGCTGCCGCCTTCGATGAGCTCACTCGAAGCGGCAGGGACGACCTTCTGGTCAGGCAGTCGAGAGGGGCCTGGCCGAATTCTTTCCGCCAGGCACGGCTCATCCCGGCGGTCGAATACATCCAGGCCAACCGTCTCAGGACGCTCCTCATACAGATGATGGCAGAGAAGATGAAAGGAATAGACGTCTACATCGCTCCATCCGGAGGCAGCAACCTCCTTTTCACCAACCTCACCGGCCAACCCGCTGTCGGTGTCCCGAATGGATTCAGAGAGAACGGAAGCCCCACAAGCATCTGCTTCATCGGCAATCTCTTCGAGGAGGCCAAAACTCTCCGAGCCGCCAAGGCGTACCAGGACGCCACCGGTTTCCACCTCAAACATCCTGATCTGGAAAAGAATTTTCAGGGGAAACAAAC
>SOIA01000088.1 GCA_004378665.1 Candidatus Aminicenantota bacterium | reverse complement strand
GAGTAAAGGGTTGTCTGTCAGGATTTATCACCGGGACCTGTACAAATAAGCAATATTATGGGGACGTTCCCCAGGGTACCACCTTAGCTCATACTTTCTTTTATTCTGACTGTCTTTTATAAGATAATATATTGAGGAGGTGCTTAGTGAGCTAAGGTGGTACCCTGGGGAACGTCCCCTTTTACTTTTATTGAAAAACACTTAAGATTCAACGTGTGAAATGGTAAAATGTCTACGGCAGTGATTTTGAAATAGAATTCCTGATAAAAATGGACATTATTCGATCTGAAGGAATAAGACAATGATCGGTGGACTCATTGTATCACACGGAAAATTAGCTGAAGAACTTCTGAATGCCCTGACCATAATCATAGGGGAGGCAGTCAACATAGAAGCCATTTCGATCGGCTGGTATGATGATGTCGAGGAGTCAAAAAAAAGAATCAATCAGAGCCTGAAGAAGATTGACCAGAAAAACGGAGTCGTGATTTTTACGGATATGTTCGGCGGGACAGCTTCCAACCTGAGCTTCTCTTTTTTAAAGGATAACCGGGTGGATATCATCACGGGAGTCAACCTCCCGATGCTCATTAAGTTTGTATCTCTTCAGAGAGGTAGTAATTTGAAGGAAGTTGCCAAGAAGGTTTATGAACAGGGAAGAAAGAATATCCATCTTGCCAGTGCTCTTTTGAAATCCAAGCATTGATACCACCGAATCCATGCTCGAGAAAAAGATCACCATAAAGAACAAGTTGGGTATGCATGCCAGAGCTGCTGTGAAATTTGTCAACACAGCCAACCGGTTCAGTTCAACGGTCAGGGTTGTAAAGGATGGGGATGAGATTGACGGCAAGAGTATCCTGGGAATATTGACTTTGGCAGCTGTTCAGGGAACGGAGATCATCTTGAAGGTATCAGGAGAGGATGAAAACAGGGCGCTCAGTGCTCTTGTTGGGCTTATAAACAATAATTTTTTAGAAAAAGAGTAATTTTCCATGGAATATTTCAGGTTAAGAGGAATCGGCGTTTCCCCTGGGATCGCGATTGGTGAAGTTTCGCTCACGGAAAGAGTCATTTTTATTGAGCGGAAAGATCTCATCTCTCCGGATAAAATCGGGCAAGAGCTGGGAAGACTGGACAAAGCGGTCGAGAGGACAAAAACTCAGTTGACACGAATCAAGGAACAGATCAAGAGGAAAGTGGGGGAGGAACATTCCTTTATCCTGGAGGCGCATCTGCTCATGCTGGAAGATAAATCAATGCGTTCGGGCCTTGAAAGGATCATCAAAGAAGAAAATTGCAGAGCGGAATGGGCTCTTTTCTGTATTCACAGGAAGTACAAACATCTTTTTGAATCTATCAGTGATGAGTATTTCAGGCAAAGGCAGTCCGATGTCTCTGATGTTTTAACAAAAATTTACAGAAATCTTGAGAGTCCGGATAAGAAAAAAAAGGATGATGATAGGGAAAAAATATTGGTGGCTCATGACCTTCTTCCTTCGGAAGCGGCATTGAAATTGAGCAGGGGAAATGTCCTGGCGGTGGCTATAGATATGGGAGGGAAGACGTCTCACACCGCCATTCTGGCCCGATCTTTGAACATCCCTGCAGTGCTTGCGCTCCGCAATATTTCTCAGAGAGTCAGGGATGGAGATTACATCATTGTGGATGGAACGGACGGAGAGGTCATCGTCAATCCCCCTCTGGCGATTCGGAAGGAGTTTTTCGATAAAAAGGAAAAATACGAAGATTACCGAAGGGAGCTGAAAAAAACGGCAAAATTGGAGCCCTCGACCATCGATGGCTTTCGTTTTTGTCCTTTGGCCAATATCGAGCTTCCTGAAGAGGTGAAGCCCGCACTTTCTATGGGGGCTGAGGGGATTGGTCTTTTCCGCTCTGAATTTATCTATCTCCAGAGCACTTCTCTTCCTTCAGAGGAAGACCACTATTTGATTTATTCTCAGATTGCTAAAGATGCCGCTCCTTTTCCCGTGTACATAAGGACAGTCGACATCGGGGGCGAGAAGAACCTGCCCCAGTTGAAGATTGAGAAGGAGCCAAACCCAGCTCTCGGCCTGAGAGCTATCAGGTTTTCATTGCGGGATGTCGACCTGTTTAAAGTTCAGCTTAGAGCTATACTGAGGGCAAGTGCTTTCGGAAACGTCCGGATTCTCATTCCGATGGTGACGGAGATCGAAGAAGTCGTGGAAATCAAGATGCTTCTGCGCGAAGTCAAAGAGGAGCTCAGCCGAAAGCGGCAAAAATTCGACGAAAATATTCCGTTAGGAGTGATGATAGAAGTTCCTGCTGCTGCGACCATAACAGACCTGTTGGTGAAAGAGGTGGATTATCTCAGTGTAGGAACCAATGATTTGATCCAGTATTGCCTGGCGGTCGACCGCTCGAATGAGTTTGTCTCCTATTTGTATAAACCTCTTCACCCTTCGGTTCTGAGGTTGGTCAAGTTCATCATCGAGACTGCCCAGAGAGGAGGAAAAGAAGTGGCGGTTTGCGGTGAGATGGCTGCCGAACCCCTGTCCGCCCTTGTTTTGCTCGGGTTTGGATTGAAAAACTTCAGCATGAACCCAATTTTTATCCCGAAGATCAAGAAGGCTTTGCGTTCAGTCGAGCTAAAAACTGTGAAGAAGGTCGTCCGGGAGGCGATGAACCTCAGGACGGCTCAAGAGATTGAAGAGTGCATCATCGAGAAAATACTGGTTAAACACCCGAACGCTTTCCTTACAGGAAAAGTGATTTAACGCTTTCCTTCCTTTGCATTGATCTACTGAGAGAACCACGAATGCCGCTGGAGTACAGATAATTGTCCGATTCTTTTTCTCCCAGGAGGAATGATTGAGTCATGGGGAAGCCAGAACAAGTATGGAACAGAGAATCCTCGTGAGGCCTTATCTTTCAGGGTTGGTATTTTTCATCCGGGAGGGATTGTCAAACACACTCTAATATCGGTGTTTGAGGCTCTGATCGAGCACCGGTAATTCAGTGCGGAAAGAGACCGACATTACGCAAACGTGCTGTCAGGTTCGGTTGTTTTAATTTCGAATTCAGTCAAGCGGTCGATCAGATTTCTGTCCTGAAAATATTTTTTGACTTCAGCGGCCTTTTTCTTCTCGAATACCCCTATTAATCTCTTGTGGCCCGACTCTTCATAAAAATAGAGAACTTTCTTGATTTTTGCTTTTTTCAGCGCTTCATCGATCTGTCTTTGAAGACTTATGTCTTGAACGGATTGCATTGTCTTTCTCCCGTCACATATTATGCAAGAATCGTGCCAATGTGATTCGCAAAAGCCGAGTTTCCCTGTCAGGACTCTGATTTGAGTTTCAGGATGCTGTGTAAATATTTTTTGCAGCTGTAAATATTTTTTTCACAATCGGACCTTTATGTTTTGGAAAGGAATCCAATTTCCCTGAACTCTCCCTCTGCGGGAAATCGGATTTTTCTCGTTCCTGCCCCCTGAAAACACGCACGCTCAGCCTGAGAGTAAAAATGTGTATCCTAACTCTTTGCATCCTTCAGGCGGTGTTGCTATCATAAATGCGTAAGCATCCCAATTTCCGTGACAATTTTTTTGGAAGTCAGGCAATCTGGTTTGGAAGCCATCCGGAGGCGAGCGGGCATGGTTCCTCGAAGAGGAGAGCGAGCCGAGGAATAAGTGGATTTTCCTCGCTGGTGAAAATGCACGGGCTGACGAATCAGTTTGCCTGACTGTCTCTTTATCACGGAAATAAGGATGCTTCCCATAAATGCAGGCTCAGGAGATCGAAGGAATCTTCTCTATTGAGAGCAGGCGATGAATGATACTCTAAAAAATGTCTCTTCAAGGATAAGGGATTCCAAGTATGTCG
>SOIA01000071.1 GCA_004378665.1 Candidatus Aminicenantota bacterium | reverse complement strand
GTGCGGCTAGCCGCGGGATGGGGGGGCAAGAACACACCTTTCCCGATGAATAAAAATCATTACTCAAATCATCTCTAAAGGCGATTGTCGGATTCGAAGCATCTTGTTAGCATGAAAAAGCTCGTGCAAGGATTGAGGGCGGGGGATGCGCAGAATGTTTTTTCCCCCTGTCATTAGGGAGCAAAACACAAGGATTTGAAAAAGGACCTGTGAAGGTGAAAAGAGCCAGGAAAGCGGCCGCTCGAACTCTCGTATGCATTATCTTGCTGTGTGCCTTTTTGACCGGACCGCTTTTCTCAGATACTAAGAAACTCAGGGTCACAGCAGAAACCGCCCGCATATACCTCGAGCCAAGGGATGGGAGCACGGTTATCGCCACAGTGGAAAAAGGAACGATCCTGACTCTGCGGAATATCAGAAAGATCCGAAGAATATGGAATCACGTCTACTTTGCTACAGATAAATCAGGAGTCACAAAGTCTGGATATATCCAGGATTCGTATGTAGAGAGGTTATTCGTTGTGACAACCATAGAGACTCTGGATGAAGGAAAGGAGACGGAAAAGCATTTTCGAGATGCGCATTGGGGAATGAGACAAGACCAGGTCATGCGATTGGAAGGGGCTCCCTCTGCTCAAGATAAAACGGGTGAGTATAAGGTGATGAGGTACTGGGAGAGTATCAAAGATATGGGCTGCTGGATTGATTATATTTTTGATGACGATAAATTGATGAAGGCAAGATACATTTTTCTGGTGAAACACGAGCATAAGACCCAGTATTTCGGAGATTATAAAAAGGCCAAGGATTTTTTAACTGAAGTCCACGGACAATCTCCGCTCACGAATGTGAACTGGTTGAATGCCGAGCATAAGGACGACTATTCCAAATGGGGACTGGCTGTCAGCCTCGGGCACTTGGAGTACAGTGCCATCTGGGATGCTCCGGAGACAGAGATCGTGCTCAGACTTTATGGGGAGAACAACGAGGTCAAGCTGGTGGCCGAATACACGGGGAAGCTGGAGAAAGAGAAGAAAAAGGACCGGTTAAAGGGAGGAATCGAAAGAATCATGTAGCGGGCCCGATTGGTCTGAAGGAACGTTTTTTCAAGGGAAGGGAGAATTCCCGAGCCTCTCACTTCAAATCAAACCCATCCCAGCAGTAAGTGCATACCTTTTCTTTAGGGAGTCCGATGGCTTCGATAAGGTCCTCCAATCTTTGATATTTCAACGTTGTCAGCTTTAATCTTTTTCTAATTTGATCAATCATGGCTTTGTATTTTTCAGAGCCGGTTCGAGAATATTCTTCTAAATCTTTACTATCATCACCCTCTATCTCCTTGATGGCTGTTCGTGCCGCAAGGTCCAATTCTGATCTTGATCTCGAGAAATTCAGGAATTTGCATCCGTGGGTGAGAGGAGGACATGCGGGGCGCATATGCACTTCCACGGCGCCAAAGTCGTAGAGCCTCTGGATGGTGTCTTTGAGCTGGGTTCCTCTGACGATTGAGTCTTCGCAGAAGAGTACTCTTTTCCCTTGGATCAATTCTTTGATAGGGATGAGTTTCATTTTTGCCACGAGGTCCCGAATGGTTTGGTCCTGGGGCATAAAACTCCGCGGCCAGGTGGGCGTGTATTTGACGAACGGTCTTTTAAAAGGGATCCTGGCCTCGCTGGCGTATCCCAGGCCGTGCCCGATTCCCGAATCAGGAATTCCGGCGACCATGTCGATTTCGATACTGTCATTTTTCGCCAGGGTCGCTCCGCATTTGTTCCTCACATGTTCGACATTGATCCCTTCGTAACTTGAAGCCGGATACCCGTAATACACCCACAGGAAGCCGCAGATCTGCATTTTCTCTTCGGGTGGCTTTTTCTGTTCGATGCCTTCTTCCGTGATGAAAACGATCTCCCCGGGGCCGAGGTATTGTGTAATTTCAAAACCGAGGTTGGGGAAGGCACATGTTTCAAGGGTAACGGCATAACTCCCTTCTTTTTCTCCGATAACGACCGGTGTTCTTCCGAGCCTGTCCCTGGCCGCATAGACGCCGGTATCAGTTAGCAGGAGCAGAGAGCAAGATCCCTCGATCACTTCTTGAGCTTTTTGTATGCCCTCTTCAAAGGTGGGTTCCTGGTCGATCAAGGCAGCTGTCAGCTCGGTCGGGTTGACCTCTCCTCCTCTCATCTCGGAGAAGTGGAGCATCTTTTTGTCGAAAAAATTTTTCACCAGTTCATCTGCATTCTTTATGACTCCAACCGTCACAAGCGCGTATTTTCCCAGATGAGACCGGATGAACAGGGGCTGATCCTCGTAATCGCTGATGATACCGATCCCTTTATTCCCCTTCATCTTCTGAATATCCAGCTCGAACTTGGACCGGAATTGAGCGTTCTCGATGTTGTGGATGTACCTTATGAATCCTTCTGGATTCTTAACGGCCAGGCCCCCCCGCCTTGTTCCGAGATGGGAGTGATAGTCTGTTCCGAAAAACAGGTCATTCACACAGTCATTTTTGGAGACGACTCCGAATAATCCACCCATCATGACCTCCTTGGAAAGGGGTAGTCTTTTTGATAGTCGTAGGGGATGTGTACCTCAAAAAACCTTCTCGAACAGAAAGTGAGAGGCGACAAATGTCTGCGGATGAGTTCATTCGATTGAATGTAAGCAGGGAGCTGTTAAATGCATTTTTCGTTCGAGGATAGAATATGACAGATTTCCGATTTCGATTCAAGAAAAAAGTTGACAAACAAATAAATTTTCTTTGAGTCCCTGAAAAAGGGAGTGCATTTTCAAGGACAGCCGGCCAGCAAAACCGTATGATACAATTCGATTGATGGAAGAAATATGAAATTATTCATCCCGTCTGTGTTTGGATTCTCGATGGAATATCTAGCTGCAGGGATGGCGGGGGAATAATTCGGGGATATTTGTGGTTGTAGATTCTTTTTCCTGTATATATAATTGTGTCTCATTCGTTCAGGTTTCGAAAATCATAGGCGACGAGGAGAATCAATTTGCTCGACTGAGGAAGGGAGAATAGGATGGAAGAACAGAAAAGGGTTATGCTGACCGGAAGTTTAGTGATCCTCTTCGTAGCACTAATCGTGGTGGTTTATTATTTTTTCATCCGTGAGAAGGCTAAAGAAGCCCTTCCAGTCCAGGATATTGCCGGGGAACAACTTATCCCGGTTCAACCAGAAGAGTCAGTTGTCGATGTGGAAGCTGCAGAGTTGCTTCAAGTGGAGCTTGACCAGAGTGATGGAGTCATCAGGGAATTGGCGGGAGAGTTATCGTCCCATCAAGCATTGGGGTCATGGCTCAAGAGCAAGGATTTGATTCACAGGTTTGTGGCAGCGGTCGACAACATCGCCAATGGTTTGAGCCCCCGTCCTCAGATTGATTTTTTTACCCCCAAGGGAGAGTTCAGAGTCAAAAGAAAAAGCGGCCGGTATTATGCCGATCCCGCAGGTTACAGAAGGTATGATCTCGTTGGAAGTGTTTTTTCCTCTTTGGATATGGTCAGTACCGTGCAACTGTACAGGCGGGCGAAGCCGCTCATCCAGGAGGCGTATGCAGAATTGGGATATCCTGATGAGGATTTCGATGGGGCTCTGGTTGAAGCTATAGTCGAGTTACTGAAAGTCCCCGTTGTCCAGGGCGATATGCTCCTGGAAAGAAAGGTGATATCCTACGCCATTGCTGATCCAGGGCTGGAAAACCTGAGTGAGGCACAGAAGTATCTTCTCCGCATGGGACCCGATAATACACGAAAGATCCAGGGGAAGCTGCGCGAATTCGGGGCAGCTCTGGATATCCCGGAATCTCTTTTGCCCCGAGCTAAAGTCTATATACCAGTCAACAGAAATCC
>SOIA01000217.1 GCA_004378665.1 Candidatus Aminicenantota bacterium | reverse complement strand
AATTCAAGAAAATTACAAAGGAGAGATAAATGAAAAAGTTATTAGAAAAATTACAAATAAAAGACGTAAATATCGGAGCTTGTGCTGGTCTTTTGAGGGCTTATTAATACTACGATTAGGGAGGTAAAATGAGAATAAAGGTAAACAGAGACATGTGCACCGGCTGTCGGCTTTGCCTGCAAATATGCGCTATTGAGCACTTCAGCGAGATAAATCCGAAGAAGGCGGCACTTCGAATCGAAGCGAAGTTCCCAGATCCAGGTAAATATCGGCCTTTTGTCTGTACTCAATGCGGCAAGTGTGCTGAGGTTTGTCCGGAGGATGCCATCGACCAGAATGAGATTGGGGCATACATAGTCGATAAGGAAAGGTGTACAAACTGCGGTGAGTGTGTAGCTGTTTGTCCTGTGGGGGTTGTTTTCCAACACCCGGATTTTGAGCACGTTATAATATGTGATTTTTGTATGCAGTGCACTGAAGTGTGCAACACCGCAGCTATAGTGAAATGGGAAAAGACTGCTGATGCTAAGGCAAAGGAAGCTTGAAATGAATAACGGAATTGCCGGGACGACTTTGAGAATTAACCTTACCACAGGTGAGATAGAACGTATCCTGTCCGACGAGGAGGTTTACCGTCGTTGGCACGGTGGACGGGGAGTGATAGCAAAGATTCTATATGATGAGGTGCCTCGTAATGCAGACCCTCTCGGGCCGGAAAATATATTTATAGTAAATGTTGGCATAATGAGCGGCTGCTTCATCCCTGCAGGCTCAAAGGTCGAATTCGGGTCGGTTTCGCCGCTTACAAACGGACATGGCGATTCCAATATGGGTGGTCATTTCGGACCGATGCTCAAGTTCGCAGGATACGACATGATCATCTTCACCGGCATTTCGCCAAAACCTGTTTATCTTTACCTTGATAACGACATCATCGAGCTGCGCGATGCATCCAGATACTGGGGAATGGGATCGCTCGATTGCGAGAAACAGCTCAAGAAAGACCTCGGAGAGGATTTCGAAATCGCAACGATAGGTCCTGCGGGAGAAAATGGAGTGCTATTCTCCTGCATAACGCATGATTTCGGCCGCCAGGCTGGCAGGACGGGTCAGGGTGCGGTTATGGGTTCCAAGAAGCTGAAAGCGATAGCTGTTCGAGGTAACCGCTCAATTGGTGTTCATGACCTCGAATCGCTAAAAAAACAAGTTATGGAGATAATACTCCGCACCAAGACACATCCGAATATGGAGCCCTGGCAGAAGTACGGCACCTCATTCTTTGTTAAATGGTCAAACGACAACGCAGTCCTTCCAGCTTACAACTTTCAGACGACATACTTCGAGGATGTGGACAAGATTGACGGTAATCAGCTGGTCGAACAGTGCCTTATCAGCCATAAGGCGTGCTTTGGGTGCTGGATGAACTGTGGAAAGTATACAAAGGCAGTTGTTCCGGGCAAGCCTATCGTTCATCTCGAAGGTCCGGAATATGAAACCACTGCCACATGCGGCTCCAACCTAGGAATGAAAGACATCAATCATGTGGCCTATATCAATTGGATGCTGGATAACCTGGGGATGGACACGATGTCCGGTGGCGGAGTTACCGCCTTTGCCATGGAGTGCTTTGAACGCGGGCTCATCACCGAAAAGGACCTCGAAGGGCACACACTTAAGTGGGGTTCGCTGGATGATGTTGAGCATTTCCTTGATATGGTGGCCTGCAGGCGCGGAATAGGAGAGTGGTTTGCTGGCGGAAGCAAACAGGCGTCAGAAAAAATTGGGCATGGAAGCGAGAAATTCGCGATGCAGGTTAAAGGGCAGGAGATGTCCGGCTACGACGGCCGCTGGGCACCTGGGATGCTCCTTTCCTATATGACGGCTGACATCGGAGCCCATCACAACCGCTCCTGGACCATCACCGTCGACATTGAGGAGGGCAGAGAATCGGTCGAGGGCCGTGCGAAAATAGTCGTCTACCTGCAGCACATCCGGCCCCTTTTCGACACCTGGTGTATTTGCCGCCTTTTCTGGGGAGAAGTGGATGTCACAGCAGAGGAGATTGTTGAATCGCTCAATCATATAACCGGATGGGGAGTTACTGTGGACGAGGCCCTGCGCACATCAGAGATGATCTGGAACCTGACGCGCTGTCATTATATCGAGCGCAATCGAGCCAACGGCCGTGCGTTCGACTATCCTCCTGCTCGCTCCTGGGAGGACAAGATTCCCAGCGGGCCTGGAAAAGGAAAAGGTGTAACCAGAGACCAGATTGAACAGATGTTAGATGAGTATTACGAGGCACGTGGTTGGGATAAAAATGGTAATCCGACGCGCGAGGTTCTGGAGGACTTGGGACTCGTCTTTGCTGCTGATAACCTGGAGAAGCTAGGCTTTCTCGGCAAGCCGATCCCTGGAGGAATTCCTCCTGTACGGGGCAAAAAATACAAGCCAAAGGCATTTTAATATTTATGTAACGACAAAGGAGATTTGAACTCGTGGTTATATACCTTAAAGCGGGAAGCGAGCTGCGGCACAGGTTGAAGCCTGACATCGATTATTACACCCGCCGCATAGAAACAGATGCGGGGAAAACCATAAAGGAAGTATTAATCGATCTCGGCATAAATCCCGCACTTGTGGCCTTTGTGTATACTGAAGGCAAGGTGAAAAGCTTGGGCTTTATCCCTTCAGATGGCCAAAGCATAACGCTGCAGCCGCCTGTATCAGGCGGGTAGTTCCTGTTAAACTGCTGAATTCCATTTTATCGGTTGGTGCTTTACTTATTAAAACTTGCCGCAATCTGCTTTCTAAAAGGAGAAAAGATGACGCTTTCAGATTTAGAAAAAAAGCGCTACTTAAGACAGCTCACCGTGCGAGATTGGGACCAAGAGAAGCTTAAATCGGCAAAGGTTTTAATCATGGGTTTAGGCGGACTCGGCTCTGCTTCGGCTCTCTACCTCACAGCTGCTGGAGTAGGTAAGCTTCGCCTTTGCGATGGAGACAGGGTGGAACGCTCTGACCTGAACAGACAAATACTCTATTTCGAGGAGTCAGTTGGCAAGTTCAAAGTTGACGAAGCGAAGAAGCGACTTGCTTCGCTTAACCCTCATGTCGAGATCGCAACGGTAAAAGAGTTTATTGACAGCCAGAATGCTGGCGAGCTCACGAGAGGCTGTGACCTTATCGTGGACGGCCTGGACAACATCGAATCCCGATTCATGCTGAACGAACAGTCTGTTAAGATGCAAATCCCTTACGTGTATGGTGCTGTACAGGGATGGGAGGGGTTCGTTGGTCTTTTCCATCCGCCCCGGACCGCCTGCCTCGCTTGCATCCTACGGCAAGATGTTCAAAGGCCGGATATAATATCGATTCCAGGCGTGCTCCCCGGCACAATCGGTATTCTCCAGGCGACTGAGGTGATCAAATTCATTATGGGCGTTGAGCAGAATCTTGTAAACCGCCTTCTGATATACGACAGTCGAAATCTCACGTTCGATATCGTCGAAACAGAAAAGAACCCAAACTGCCCCTACTGTGCTGTCTGAAGAACGGCATCTTTTATCCTGTTCCTCCTTGATAAGAAATAACTCATATCAGATCAAAGGTTAACCTCGCCAGCAACATTGTTTTCTGTCCGGACAGTTAAATCCGCTTCTGATATAAAACGAATAACAGGGTAATAAACTGAAGATGAAACCAGCTTATCAGTGGGACGCACCTTATGCGGAAAAAGTTCAAAGCCTAGAGAGATGGTCTTTGAAATTTATTTCTTTTCTTAACTTTTGACATCAAATTTTTCCTGTGCTATATAAGGTTTTTGCTGAAAAAGGAGAAGGTATCGAAAATCCCCAATATCTTGTTGAAGAGATGAACAATCATATTGA
>SOIA01000315.1 GCA_004378665.1 Candidatus Aminicenantota bacterium | reverse complement strand
TCGATCACTTCTTTCGGCGGGAGCTTGTACGGCTCCTGGGCGAAAAGTGTGAGGCTGAATAAAAAGGCAAAAATCATAAAAACGACTGGAATGGTTTTTCTCATGATTTCCCTCCTGGAGATGTGGATTTTCTCATGTTCGAGGTTTTCTAAATATACACCAATCAATTCAGCAATTTCAATTGAATTCAGGATTAATTTCTCCCATCTTTCTCTGTTTTTACTCATCGTCTAACATATTTATTTTTTTATAGATAGGATGCGATGAGTCTTGGCGGGAATTTTTTATGTTATTTTGATTTTTTTTAACTTCCCCCTTAGGGGGGAAAAAGGGGGTAAAAAATCCTCCCCCGATTCACCTTTGGAGAGGATTGATTATTTACAAAGTATCTGTGTTAGAATGGAGTGTGTTCGAGGATAAAAGCAGAGGAAAGAGATGGGGTTAGGTGTTCCGGGGAGCGATACCTCAGGAAATGCCTCGAGAATTTCTGTGTCGGGAGCGCTGTTTTTTAAAAGAGACATTGTCAATGCGAAAAAAATATTGTTAATATAGAGAACCAGGGGAAATGGAACAAGAGAA
Source organism: Candidatus Aminicenantota bacterium (assembly GCA_004378665.1). Taxonomy (GTDB): domain Bacteria; phylum Acidobacteriota; class Aminicenantia; order Aminicenantales; family Aminicenantaceae; genus SOIA01. The sequence continues at coordinate 3,318 of SOIA01000315.1, read as the reverse complement.
ATCAGACAACAAGGGCAGTCAGGAGCAGCCTGAAGCGAGTGCGGCTCCGGAGAAGCCGGCTCCGAAGAAAAAGATCAACGCGGATGAGCTGAACAGGGTCAACCTGCTCTTCAAGTATTTTGATACCGCCTTCTCGACCATGAAGCTCTATCCCCCGGGAAACCCATCTATCAAGAAGTCTGTAGATATTTTCACCGAAAAATTGAAAGAGTTTCTCAGAGAATTCGAAGAATTGAGGATAGGGATCGGAGAATTCAGTTTTTTTTATAAAGGCGAAAAAGTCTTTCAAGATGAAGAGAAGATGAGAAGCCTTCCCTTTTTCCTTTTCAAGGACGGGATGCGGGAGCTGTCCTTCTACAGGGGCCTGGAGCGCAAAGAGCTGAAGTATTTTTTAGACGTTTTAAAAGAAGCGATCGACCTTCCTCCTGAGGAGAGCGATGCGATCGGTCTTCTCTGGGAAAAGGATTTTGTCAATATTCGCTATTACGCTCTCGATGAATTCCTGGACTTGAACATCGGTGGAGGAGAGAAAGCGCTCGACCTGGATGTGGACACCCGGAAATTCAAAGAGGGAAAGATGGACTTGAAGCCCGAAGATATGGAAGAGTTCAAGGAACAAAGTGATATGATGGCCTTCGGACAGCAAAAGGAAGAAGAAGGAGAGGGTTCAGGAGATCTTGAAGGGGCCCTTGCTCCTGCCTCAAAGATTCCTGCGCTCAAGCCGGAAGAAGCGCCTGAGATTGAGGCATTGCTCTCAAAGAGCCGTGAGTTCTCTGCATCGGGGGAGCTCGTGGATTTGCTGTTTGAGATCCTTTTTTACGAGGAAGATGATGGTAAGTTCTCGGACGTTTTAGGGATAGTGGAAAAATATTTCGATGAGATCGAGCGCAAAGCCGAATTTGCCCAGGTCTTAACGGTCTTGAAGGATATACGCGAGCTGAAAGAGATCCACTCTGACAAATCAAAAGAAAAACTGATGTTGTTGGAAAAGGTCGAAAAAAACGCGATGGATGAAGGCTCTATGGCGAGGTTGAAAAAACTCTATCTGGATGAAAAGGTGAAGGATTATGACTCTTTCTTCCAGTACCTGGAGTTTCTTGAGGCGGATGCGACTTCTGTCGTGGGGATGATCTGGGAGAATCCAAAAGATCTTGTTCACAAGGGTAAGGCCTCCGTTCTTTTAAAGGAGATAGGGAAAGAGAATATAGCCGCCCTCCTCTATTTTGCCAAAGGAAGCAATGTCGCTCTCACCAAGGAAATCATATCCATGATGGAGACGGTCAGCGATTTGAAGGAAGTTCATCGTCTTGAAGAGTTCGTGGAACATCCGAATAAAGAGATCAGGCTCGAGATCATCAGAGTTTTAGGGATGGCGGGAAACGTAGAGGCGAACAAGATCCTGGTTAAATTTCTCTCGGATGTCGACGTTGAAGTTCGCGTGTATGCGGCCAAAAAACTGAAATATCTGGGCGATAAGGATACGTTTGAGTTTATCATGAGTCTCGCTCAGGACAAGGGTTTCAGGAAGAGGGCCAAACAGGAGAAAAGCCCTCTTCTGAAATATTTAGCGAGTGCTCAGACTGAGGAAGTGTACGACCTCTTTCGCTCCTTCCTGAAAACATGGAGCCTTTTCTCTGCCGGCAGCCATAATGAAACACGTTTTGCGGTTGTCTCTGCTCTGGAAGCGCAGGCGACACCCAAGGTCAAGGAAGTTCTTGAAGAGGGGACAAGAGTATTCGGAAGATCCGTTCGCGACGCCTGCAAGTCTGCGCTGAGTAAAATGACATGAAAGAGAGACCGGCATCAATGACTTTCAACATGAAAAGGATTTGATTGAAATGTCGCAACCAGAACAAAAAACTAAAGTCCAATACACGAAAGAAGAAAAAAAGACTCTGTCCAAAACCATAGAAGAGGTGTTTATTCGCTTCACTTCATCTTTAAAGACCGCCCAGATCTTCGAGCCAAACAATATTGCCTTTCAGCAGCAGATCAAGCCGCTCTTTTTCTTGATCCAGAGTCTGTTAAAGAACCTGGGGAAGGCTATTCTGCAGTTCCGTGGAAACGCGCTGTTCTTCAACACGATCCGGATAAGGATCGATTTCCACAGCTACCAGAGGTTCAAGTTCTTGGTGGGTGAATTCAAGGAGAAAGAGATCGAAGCGATTGGATTCGATCCTGATTTAACGGCGGAGGAGCTGACGCGTTTCATCGTGATCTTTGCGCAGTCTAAGCAAAAGAAACTGAAAGATTTCGAGGATTTCATAGGAGCGATGGAAAGTCAGGGAATCAGCAATATATTCATTGAAAAGCTCAATCCTTATGACCTGTCGACACGCATGACTCCCGAGGAGATCAAGCGTTCCTGCAAAAAGGTCTTTTTGAAGAGCATAGTGCATCTCCAGGAAGTCATGGAGAGAGAAAAGAAACACGAGAAAATTCATTTCAAGACCACTCGAAGATTGATTCAGTCCATTATCAATATGATCAGTTTTGATGAGTCTTTCATGCTGGGCATGACCAATATTAAAAACTTCGAGGAGTACACGCTCAACCACTCGATCAACGTGACTATTCTGGCCCTGTGTTTCGGGAGGAGACTGGGTATAGAGAAGAGTGAGCTTTTGGAGTTGGGGATGAGTGCTTTTTTCCATGATATCGGGAAATTGGATGTTCCTATAGAGGTTCTGAATAAAAAGGGCAAGCTGGATGATGAGGAATGGAAGCTGATGCAGAATCATCCCATCGATGGGCTGACGAAATTGGTGCTGCTCCAGGACTTGAGTTATTTTCCTGTGAGGGCACTCTCTGTCGCTTATGAACACCATATCTGGGCAGACCACTCCGGATACCCGAAGACCTGGAAAAAGAAGGAGTTGAATTTTTTCAGCAAGATCGCGAAAATCTGTGATGTTTTTGATGCCATTACGACAAAAAGAGTCTATCGAGATTTCTCATTCACCAGAGAACAGGCCCTGTCGATGATGTTCGAGAAGGTCGGAGAAGAATACGATCCTCTTCTGCTCAAAGTTTTTGCAAACATGATTGGACAGTTTCCAGTCGGGACACTCGTGGCCCTGAACACCGGAGAAGTGGGGATTGTGGTGGAGACCAACCCGGAAGAGGTTTATTTGCTCCGTCCCAAAGTAAAATTGATTACGGACAATGAAAAGAATAAGATCGATGGCGAGATCGTTGATCTGGCAGAGAAGGATGCTGAATCCGGTCAGTTCAAGAGGACCATCGTGAATACCTTGAATCCTGAGAAGTATGATGTCAACATACCCGACTATTTCTTAGCCCAGGCCACCGGCTAAA
>SOIA01000150.1 GCA_004378665.1 Candidatus Aminicenantota bacterium | reverse complement strand
TCATAACGAACACTCAGACATTCAAAATCATAGTTAAATTTTGCCATAAAGTATATTTGAGGATTGCTTGGCCTTCCCGCTTGTCTTCACAAATTCGTAAGTACACATATCATTCTAGTCAAAAGAAAGGAAAATTCTGCCTGAAAAATACCTGATTTATGTTCTTGATTGTTTGCTAATATCAGGCTGTTCGATTAAAGGATTTTTAAGGAGCATTATCAATTCAGGTCTTTTTGAATTGGAGCATTGAAAATGGCAACGGATGACCACGGGATAAAAGTTCTCGATAAACAAAGGGAAGTTCACTATGAAAGAAGAAACTCCTCTATCGTTTCGTCCGAGAGCCCGGGGCGAACACTTGATCCTGTCCTAATCTACATGAGAGAGATTGGTAACATTCAGCTGCTAACAAGGGAGGGAGAAATAGATGTAGCAAAGCAAATAGAAAGAGGAGAAGAGATAATTATTAAAGCTCTTTCAAAAACACGATTTGTTCACAATGAAATTCTTTCACTGGAAGAAAGATTCAATGAAGACGAAGAAATTATCCAAGCCGTGTTCGATTCCAACGAAGATGAATTCTCAAAGGGAAAACTTGAGAAAGAAAAGGAGATCCTAGCCAAGATCAATGAAATAAGAAAGATAAGCACTCAATTAGAAAAACTCCCTGCAACAAAGAAATATACTTTTGGACGTGGGCGTCTCACCATTAAAATGAGCCACCTCATCAGGGAACTTAATATCTGCTTTCCATATAGAGACAAGATTATTGAGAGTCTTTGTGAATGGCTAAAGATCATAGATGAATTAGAAACTAGCAAGCAAGAGTTGAAAGCCTCTTTCCCTAAAGCTAGGGGCAAGAAGGCGGAAGAAGAGCTGAAACTTAGGATCAAAAAAATCGACAAGCTTCTAAGAATATACAAGAAAGAGACGGGTCTTAATTCACAGGGATTAAAAAAAACACTGCAAACCATCGCCAAAGGAAGGCAGATCTGTGATAGAGCGAAGAAAGAACTAGTCGCCTCTAACTTAAGACTCGTGGTTTCCATAGCCAAGAAATACAGCAACTACGGAGTCCAGTTTCTTGATTTGATCCAAGAGGGAAACATAGGCTTGATGACAGCCGTAGATAGATTTGAATACCAAAGAGGGTTTAAATTTTCAACTTATGCGCATTGGTGGATAAGGCAGGCAGTAACACGTGCAATTGCTGATCAGGCAAGGACGATAAGAATCCCTGTGCATATGATCGAAGTCATACATAAGTTATACAGAGTGTCAAGAAGTCTAGTCCAGGAAAAAGGTAGAGAACCAACACGTAAAGAGATTGCAGAAAAGATGGATATGTCTGTCAGTAGAGTTCAAAAAATCATGAAAATTGCCCAAGTGCCCCTTTCCCTCGAGACGCCAATAGGAGAAGAGGAAAGTCGTCTGTCTGATTTTATCGAAGATAAGGCTATCCTTTCTCCACCCGATGAAGTCATTCATATTAATTTAAGAGAGAAAATTGAGGAAGCATTGAGAACTCATACCCAGAGAGAAGCAAACGTTATAAAAATGAGATTTGGGCTGGGGGATGGCAACGAACATACCCTGGAAGAAGTCGGGCAGCAATATAAAGTTACGCGTGAGAGAATCAGGCAAATCCAGGAAAAAGCGATAAGAAAACTAAAGCGTTCTAGCTCCAGTCAAAAACTAAAACCTTTTACAGAATAGCGGTATTTTATCGTCCATCCTTTCCACTCTCGAAATCCTCTCGCCAAATTGACAGGGGCCTGGCGCTTTGATATGTTGACATAACCTCATCCTCATCAACGGGAGAACTCAAATGTCGTGCTTACTGCGTTTTTTTTCACATGCGTTCTTAATCGTCTGTTTGCTTCCTGCTTTGGGTTTCGGTCAGGGAGACCCACAATTTGACGGCAAATGGACACTCATTCCCGAGAAAAGCTCGGAAATAGGTCTTTACCGCACACTGTCGCTGGAGATTCAACAGAAGGGGACGATAGTCATCCTGACACAGAAATGGGGAACCAGCCGCAGCTTGGAGGAGAGATTGACTTTAGAGACAGGGGGGAAGAGCAACCGTGTGCCGGTCACAAACCGCGTGTTCCCCACAAATGTTTTTATGGGGCTTTCTGAGCCAGTGGGAGACTCCAGGCAAATTATTGCCCTATGGGAAGAGAATGGCTCGGTCTTAAAACTCGAAGAGCGCAGTCACATCAGGGCTTCTCAGGGAAAAGCACCTATTTGGGCCGTCCATTTATATGAACTTTCCGGTGATAAAGAAACACTCACTTACACCATCAAACGGTCCACTCGGAAGACTGGCCCTCCCATCAGGTATGTCTTGAAACGAGCCGGAACAAAACACGCCTACTTCATGAAGCTTGAAGATAACTGGGAGATCGATGGCCTCCTCCCTGAACAGGCCTTTCTTTTAAGTTTGCAGGGAGTGGCTAACCTTGGGGCGCCCCGGCTGTATTTCATCTATCCGGAGAACTGGGCTTTTACCTACACAGCTTCGGTTTTTGATTTCTACAAGGAGAAAAAGAATTTCACTTTCAGGCAATTGAGGACTGCTGAACAAGCCTTGAATTCTTTGAAGCAGCATGTCAGAGGGTATGTGGTTTGGGATAAATCGGTGCGCACCTCACTCATTGTGGCTTTTACAGCGGCAGGATTGGAAAGAGCTGTGGTTGTGAGTGAAGATCTGATCCCTATGGTTGAGAAAGTGGGTCTAAAGCCGATCGAAGATTTCCGGGGAAAATTCGCAGGGCAAACGGATGCTCAAATTTATGCCTGGGCTTATAACCAGTACTGGAAGAGATGCAACAAAGAGCTCATCATCTGGATGGGAGGTGAGCATGGCAAGGTCATGAAGCCCGGAGTGGCCGATTGGGGGATATACAACAAGGCCTTCTTTAATGATCTATCGACAAGAGAATCCGACACGGAAGAATATGCCTTGGCCCGCCGTTTGCTGGGCGAAATGAAACCCATGTCATTGGTTATGGGTTGGCACTCGTATGCCAAAGACCTGGAGCGGGAACATGTCAAGTTAACTTCCAGTTTCGGACACCGCGTCGAAGGCTTGCATACCTTGCCCAACATGAGTTTCAGCTGTCAGGTCCCGCTTACTCCTGGTTTCGAGTTTACAAACAATCACAACATTGTGCCCGGCAAAGAGTACATTCCCGGGAAAAAAGTATATATCACCTGTATCCAAACAGATGGGCTTGGAATCGGCGCCTGGTTGAAGCCAGGGAGAGGGGAAATCCCTTATGCCTGGGAAGTGATCATGAACTACGTGTGGTTGGCACCAGCCATGCAGGAATTCTTTTATTCCATGGCCACGCCCAATGATTATTTTATCGGCTGCTTGTCAGGGCCCGGATACATGTATCCCAAGGCCGTCCCCCCAGACAAGCTGTCATCGTTGATCGAAAAAGCCAAGCAGCTCATGAAACAGCTTGACCTCAAGGTGTTCGAGATTATGGACTATTCCGAAGGTGCCACAGTTGAGGGAAACACCGAGCTGACCAGAGAAGTAGTCGATGCCTATTATAAAGGCATGCCGGATGTCCTGGGATTTGTGAACGGTTATGCCCCTGCGTTTACTTTCACTGTGAGAGATGGAAAGCCGCTGATCTCCTATGATTACTATCTTTCACCCACCCGGACTGAAGAGGAGGCTGTGGCTGATCTGGAAGAACTGGCGGCGATTAACAGCAAGAGGCCGTATTTTTTGCTGGTGCATGTGCGTGAATCCAGCAACGTGAAAAGGGTAAAAAGTATCCTGGACAAGCTCGGCCCGGAGTTTGAGCTGGTTCCTTTGGATATCTTTTTAAAGATGGCCGGCCACACACCGACTTTCCAAGAGCGTTTCCTCAAGAAATAA
>SOIA01000144.1 GCA_004378665.1 Candidatus Aminicenantota bacterium | reverse complement strand
ATAACAATCCCATAGAGGTACACAAAATGAGTGAAAAAAAGAGCTTTTTCAAAAAGAGAAAAAAAGCGATCATCATCTTCGGTGTCATTGCTTTCATCGCGATCCTCATAATTTTCAACCTCCAGTCTCAAAGAGAAAAATCCGTTAAAGTGACCGTGGAAAAAGTCGCAAAAGAAAACCTGACGTCGATCATCTCGGCCTCGGGTGAAGTCATGCCTAAAAAAAGTGTGAACATCAGCGCCCATGTGCCGGGAAGAATTATCAAGATCGGGGTCGAAGAAGGACAGCGAGTCAAAACCAATGATTTCCTCCTGAAGCTCGATTCTGTACAGTATGAGGCCATGGCGAACCGGGACCGTGCTCTGATCTCCTCGTATAGAGCCGAACTCATAAGAGCAGATGCCACATTGAAAAAAGATGAAAGATTCTACGAAAGGCAGAAAAAGCTGTTCAAAGAAAAGCTCATCTCTGAAGAGCAACTGGAAGCCGCCCAAGCGCAATCCGATATCTCAAAAGCCCAACACCAGGCGATTGTCTTCCAGATCGACCAGGCCCAGGCCTCCCTTGAGAGCACACTGGACACCCTGAGTAAAACCGTCTACAACTCTCCGATTGACGGGATAATCACGAGCTTGCGTGTGGAAGAGGGCGAGATCGCCATGATCGGCACGATGAACAACCCGGGAACCATATTAATGACCATCGCTGACCTCTCTGTAATGGAGGTGGAAGTGGAGGTCGATGAAACTGACGTCATAGGAGTTGAGATCGGACACCGAGCAGAAGTGAGAGTGGATGCTCTGCCTGACCAGACCATCAGAGGACAAGTGACCGAAATCGGGAGTTCAGCCCTTCAGAAAACAACAGTCTCTGAGGAATCCAAAGACTTTAAGGTAGTCATCACTCTGGAGAATCCCCCGGATAGCCTCAAGCCTGGCCTTTCCGCATCGGCGGATATCATCACGGCTGAAAAGAAGGATGTCCTGGCCGTCCCGATTTCCGCCCTGGTCCTCAGGGAAAAGAAGGACGAAGAAAACAAGAACAGTGACGAACAGGAAGAAGGTGTTTATATAGTCGAGAACAGCCGGGTGAAATTCTTTCCGGTAGAAAAAGGAATCATGGGTGAGATGATGATCGAAATCATATCCGGATTGGAAGAAGGACAGGAAATCGTCGTTGGCCCGTACAGCGCCCTTCGCCAGCTTAAAGATGACATGCTTATCAAACAGGAAGAAAAGGAAGCAGGAGAAGAGGAATCATGATGAGCGAGAACAACGTCATCATCGCGGCTGAGAACCTCTGGAAAACCTACCAGCTTGGCAAACAGGAAGTCAATGCGCTCTGCGAAGCCACATTCACAATCTCCCAAAATGAATTTGTGGCCATCATGGGCCCTTCCGGTTCTGGAAAATCAACCCTGATGAACATCATAGGCTGTCTCGATACTCCGACAAAAGGAAAATACCATCTCAAGGGAAAATTGGTCAGCACACTCAGTGACAATGAACTGGCCTATATCCGCAACTCCGAGATAGGGTTTGTCTTTCAGGTCTTTAATCTCCTGCCTCGGGCCACAGCGTTCCACAACGTAGAAATCCCTCTGATCTACAAAGGCGCCAGGAAGAAAGAACGAGAAAAAAAGACCTTAAGGGCTTTGGAAATGGTTGAAATGAGTGACCGGATGAACCATCGTCCTCCCGAGCTTTCAGGAGGGGAAAGGCAAAGAGTGGCCATTGCTCGCGCCCTGGTGAACGAACCGTCCCTGCTTCTTGCGGATGAGCCCACGGGCAATCTGGATTCCAAAACAGGCCAGGAAATCCTCTCTCTGTTCCACAAAATACACTCTCAGGGTAACACCATCATCATAGTCACTCACGACAGGGATATCGCCGAACAGGCTCAACGGATTCTTTTTCTTAAGGACGGGAAAATCATCAAGGACGAACGCAAAGGAGTATAAGACATGAACTTTTTCGATCGTCTCCAGGGAGTATTTTTCAATCCGAAGGACACATTCAAAGCAGTCGCAGAAAAACCAGTGTGGCTCGATGCATTAATCGTTATTCTCGTCACAGTCACCATCTTTCTTGCGATCATTTCTCCCTACCTTCAAAAAGACCAAATTCAAGTCCTGAAAAACAACGTCGAGCTCCAGGAAAGACTGGGAGAGGAAAGTGCTCAACAGTCGCTTAAGGTTTTGGAATCCAAGTGGTACCGTCTGATCTTACTCGTTATCGTTCCCTCAGTATTCACTATCGCCATATTATTCCTTCAGCCTTTGATCCTTTTGGCCATGAGCCGGATGGTCTCGACTGAAGGAAATTATAAGCAGGTTTTAAGCGTCTACTTGCACGCAAACTTAATCGATAAAATCCTCGGAAGCGTTGTCCGGCTGATTTTGATCCTCACCCGAAAATCTGTCATGCAGACCACCACGACACTCGCCATCTTCTTCCCCCGCATGGAGGTGACTTCGACTGGCTTTATAGTACTGAGTCAGGTCGACTTTTTTCAGCTCTGGATGTTCGGCATCCTTGGCTACGGTCTTTCTTATGTTTTCAAGATAGAAACCAAGAAAGCACTCTTCATCTCTTATGGTTTTTGGTTTCTCAAGGCATTATTCAATGTCGGCCTTGGCCTTCTCGGCAGTCAATTCGGCGGATAAATTCTGGCTTCCGTTTGACAGAGAGCCTCTTCATCAATAAACTTGGATTATTCACGAGTTGAGGTTGCTATATATACGAGGCACAGCGCATGAAGCTGTGGTCATCCACCGCGATTGTGCTGTAACGAAGTAGATGTGATGAGATCAGCTCGCCCGAAGGGTAAAAGATACCGACATATAGTGAAAATGGGGACTGTCCCCTTTTTAGAAGAAGGAATATGGTGTCGGCAGATTTTATGAATAATTCAAGAAAATTATCTGTATGGATTTCCTTATAAGATTGGATGAGATTCTGGTCTGGGAAGTCCTTGCCGAGAATAGAACCTTGGGCAGCCTGCGTAACGCCGCACACGCCGAAAACCTCGAAAATACGGGAGAGTCAAATTGAAAAGGAAACAGATTCTCGCTCTTTTAGTCTTCATAACACTCCTTGTGATTTTTCTTCTGATTAAAATTGCATTATAAAGCCAAAAATCTCATCGTCATCCTGGGGCCCACAGGGGTTGGAAAAAGTTCCATCGCGGTGAAACTCTCCAAAGAAACAGGGGGTGAGATCATTAACTGCGATTCCATGCAGGTTTACAAAGGCTTCGATATCGGAACAGATAAAATCCCCCCGGATAAAAGAGAAGGCATCCCTCATCACCTCCTGGATGTCGCAGATCCTTCGAGTCAATTCACGGCTGCAGATTTCGTCGACCTGGCTATCAAGGCGGCGGACTCGATCATGAAACGAAAGAGGCTTCCTGTCATCGTCGGAGGAACAGGCCTCTACCTGAAGGCTCTCATCGACGGTCTTTTCCCTGGAGGAAAAAGCGATCCTTCACTTCGCCGGAAACTGGAAAAAGAAGCCCGGGAAAAAGGGCTGGAGCGGCTGAGAGAGAAACTGATGAAAGTGGATCCGGTCTACTGTCAAAAAATCCACAGCAACGATAAAGTCAGGATCATCCGGGCGCTCGAAGTCTACCTCTCGACGAAAAAGCCTATTTCTGCGCATTTCTCCGACACCCAATCCGCAGTGGAAGATTTCAATATCATAAAAATTGGGTTAAAATTAGGAAGACAGGAGCTCAACACGAGAATAGAACAGAGAGCAGGTAAAATGTTCGAAAGGGGTCTGATTCAAGAAGTGGAAAACCTCCTGCAGAAGGGAACCGATGAGAACTCCCCTCCATTCCGCGCCCTCGGTTATAAACACGCTCTTCAATTCTTAAAAAAGGAAATTTCCCTGGAAGAAGC
>SOIA01000060.1 GCA_004378665.1 Candidatus Aminicenantota bacterium | reverse complement strand
AGAAATATGTGGACAGAACAGTCACTCATATCGTGCTCAACGTCGTCAAGGACGAGCGCCGCCTCATCATCTAAAAAAGGGGCAGGCAACTTTTTCTTCGGGGACTGTCCCCTTTTTTTATATGGGATTGCCGCGCTCCGCTCGCAATGACACTTCTCGTTATCTTTCTTACCAGAATATAATATAGAGAGCGATGGTGACTGCTATCACTGCGGCGCCTAACCAGACAACGGACGAGGAGGGTTTCATGTCAATGCCCCCTTTTGAAGGCAGAATCTTTGGTTCGCGAAGAGGCTTCAATAGAGTGACTACGGTCATAGCCAGGATCAGTATGACGAATGTGATGGCCATTTTATTCAGGAAAACGATGTGGTCGAAAGCGTGCAGATGAAGGATGCCATAGACCGGAACGTTCAGGATCAAAGCCGTTATCGCCGCTGAAGCCGGAGCCCGTTTGAATATCAGCCCGAAGACAAACGCGGCCAGGATTCCGGGCGAGATAAATCCCTGGAAGTCCTGGATATAGTGAAAGATTCCCATGAATCTCGGATGGCCCAGTTGCGGGGCGATGAGGCATCCGATCAACACGAACACAACAGTCATGATTCGTCCGGTCAGTATCAGAGTTTTGGGAGAAGCGTCCTTTTTAAAGTGACGCTTGTAGAGGTCCATCGTGAATATGGTCGATGCCGAATTCAGCATGGAGTCGAGCGAGCTCATGATTGCTCCGAAGATGGCCGCGAACATGAAGCCCTTCAAACCCGCGGGAATCAAATTCTTGATCAAAAGAGGATAGGCCGCGTCCGCAGTGACCAACTGGTCTCTGTAGAGCTGAAGAGCCATTATGCCCGGAAAGACAACGATGAACGGAATCAGCAGTTTCAGCCCGGCGGCGAAGATCACTCCCATCTGTCCCTGCTTCAAGCTCCTGGCGCCGAGGGTTCTCTGCATGATGTACTGGTTAAAGCCCCAATAATAGAAGTTAGGGATCCAGATCCCGAGGAGAAGCGCTGTCCAGGGGATTTCGATGTGGCTGGCGGGAAGGACCATATGAAGCCTGTCGGCATTCGTCTGAAGAAAGTTATCCACACCGCCGACCGCGATGAATCCGAGGACCATGGTGATTATCCCTCCGATGATCAACGCAGAGCCCTGGATGAGGTCTGCCCAGATAACGGCTTTGAGTCCGCCGTAAGCCGTGTAAAAAGCAGCGATGATGCCTATGATCCACACCGCTGATGTCAGGTCTATCCCGAATATTGTGTGCAGGGTCAGGCCCCCCGAATACAGGACAGCGGCAATGGTGACAGCCACGTAAATGATCACCGTGTAAAAGGCCATGATGGCGCGCGGGATCGCGTTGTACCGGTGTTCGAGGAATTCTGGGATCGTGAAGATGCCGGTTTTAAGAAATTTGGGGAGGAAGAAAACAGCGACAAAAACGAGAGTGATGGCGGCGATCCACTCATAGCTTGCCACAGCCATCCCGACATGCCCGGCGCTCTGACCGGCCATCCCGACAAACTGCTCGGTGGAGATGTTCGATGCGATGAGTGAGAATCCGATCAGGTACCAGAAGAGAGTTCTGCCTGCCAGGAAATAATCCTCGCTGGTTTCCTTCTTTTTGCGGCTTTTGTACAGGCTGATGCCGACAACAAGACATATGAACATCAGAAAAAAAACGATATCAATCCAGCTGAGACTCATGATCCGTGCCTTTCATTTTGATCGTTCGATCGTCCTTTCCATTTTTTCCAGCGCGAGTAGAGATAGACGGCCGGGATTTGATACATGGCGATTATAATCGGTGAAAGGATAAGCCAGTAGATGTTGAAAATTGGGGCAAAAAGGAAAATGAAGGCGGCCACACCACCCAGAGATAGCATCACACACGCTGCGAGCCAGAGAAAGGAGTATATTTTTTTCACTTTGTCTTTAGATGTTTCCTGCATACTGAGTTCTGCCAGAAAAGAGGGCTCTTATTTTTTGAGAAATTTTTGAAAACGAGGATCTTTGTGTAGGCCGGATAGGTCAGGATCACTGTTGACTTCATCCATAGAACCGCCACGCTCGATGTATTCATTTAAAGCCTGGAAAGCTTGGTCGCGGTCGTTGCAGAGTTCGAAAACCTGAACACATTTCAAGAGAACCCGGACATCATTCGGCGCAGATTCTCGAGCTTTTGAGATTTCAGCTATCGCGTTCTCATGGTCTCCTAATACGGCATGATACCGGGCTAAGATAGATCGCGTGAACCCATCATCCGGACTCCCGGCCAGTCTTTTTTTTGCCAATCGAATGCCACTCTCATAAGCCTCCTTGGCCTTTTCCGAAAATTCAGGAGTGTAACGGTAGGCATCAGCCAGATTCCCCCAGATGATATAATTGCTCTTATTCAGATTGACCGCTTCTTCAAACATTTCCACTGAGTCTCCATACCGGCGTTGGAAAAAGTATTGTGTCCCCAGATTGGAAAAAGCCTTTTCGTTGGGGCTGATCGCGATGATTTTTTTAAACGCTGCTTCTGCCTGGTCGTAGCTTCCCCTTAGAAAGTAAATGCCTCCTAAACCGAGGAGACTGCTGATATTCCCTGGAGATAATTTTGTGGCTTTGCGAAACATGCTTTCCGCCTCGGCCAGGCGCCCGTATACATAGTAAAAGTAGCCGAGAGCGTGATATCCCCTTGAGTGATACGACCTCACTTTGATTGCCTTCTTGTAGGATTCTTCCGCTTGTGCAAGCTTTTCGCTTTTCTCGAAGGAGGAGCCCAGTTCGGTATAGGCCTCAAAATTTTTAGGGTCTATCTGTAATGCCTGTCGAAACTTTTGAATGGCTTCCTCATAACTTCCTGTATCTTTATGGATGTGACCGAGAGTGAGATGGGCGGGTACAAGTTGCTCGGAGTTTTGGAGGGCAAGATTACAACTGGATCGCGCTTCCTCTGCATGATCCGGATTCTTCGTGTTGTTGTATTTCAACCTCAGTGCCTCCCCTAATCCGGCATAAGCAAGGGCAAAATGAGAATCCTGTTCGATGGCTTGCTTAAAAAAGCGGATGGAATTCTCGAGCTGTTCTGCGTTCCTGTCATGCTGGAGGAAGCCGAGACCTTTGATGTAGAATTCGTATGCGTTTGGGAGGGAGGTCTCCCCATACGTCCACAGGCGCTGAGTTTGTTCTCCTGGCTTTAAATCCAGCATCTTCACAACCTGGATTGCGATATCTTCCTGCCAGGTGAAAAGATTGGTGATGGGATCGGTGAAAGACATGGAGGAGCCCAGTTGAAACAGAGTTTCCGAGTCTAGGATGTTGAGAGTTAAACGGATCATTTCCCCGCTTCGACGCATGTTACCCGTGAGAACCAGATTGACTTTAAAGTTTTCTCTGATATTGCTCGGGCTAGTGATATTCTCTTTTCGAACCTCAGAGGCGGGGAAGACCCGGAGTGTTCCCCGGGAATGTTCCAGCTGTGTGAGTTTATACGACAGAGTCTCCGCGAGGCCATCGCAGAAAGCCTGATCGTCTGGATCGTTGCCTCCGAAAGTGAAAGGAAGAACTGCGATTGAGTTGACAGCCCTACCACCTCCTGCCAGAAAATATATTCCACTGGCAATAAGCAGGACGACTAGTGCTGCCGCACCGCCATAAAGGAGGATTTTCTTCCACTTCGTTCCTCTCGGTGTAGGCTCGAGCTTTTTCTGAAGAATAACGCGCTGTGTAGTCGGTATCTTTTTCTCCACTTTGGTCAGTTCTTCAAGAAGTTCCTCTGCGCTCTGATACCTCTTCTTTTTATCCTTCTCCATGCATTTGAGGATCAAAGCGCTGAGTTCTTCTGGGATCTGTGTATTGAGGACTCTGGGGCTTTTAGGTATCTCGCTCTTGTGCTTCATGGCAATGCCCAGCGGAGTCTCTGCCTTAAAGG
>SOIA01000078.1 GCA_004378665.1 Candidatus Aminicenantota bacterium | reverse complement strand
GTCCTGATTCTTCTATTCACCCTGTTCAAACCATAGCTGAGTTAAACGTGCCTCTTGACTTTCTTGCGGTATATCAATAACTTAGAGGAGAAGTGGAATTCCTAGAAAAGGAATAGGGGAACGGTGGAGTTGAGGAGCATGTGATGTCAAAAAAGCACTTGGGTCTGTTCCTGGTCGTTTTACTGGCTTTTTCTGTCTGCAAGAGTCAAAAAGAAGAAGAGGTCTCTCCGTTACAACTCAGTCCGGCTGTTGGGGCCAACGGCATGGTCAGCACAGCTCATCCTCTCGCCACGCGGTCTGGTCTGGCTGTCCTTCGAGCCGGCGGCAACGCTTTCGATGCGGCAGTGACCATCGCAGCCATGCTGAATGTCGTTGAGCCTATGAACTCCGGGATCGGAGGTTACGGAACGATCCTCATCTATGATGCGGTCAGAAACAGAACACGCTTCCTTGACTCCAGCGGCAAAATCCCAGCCCATGTGGATTCGGATATGTTTCGCCCGCCAACCCCGAATTACCGGGAGAACCGCCGCGGTGCGAAGGCTGTTTCCACTCCAGGGAATGTGAACGCCTGGTGGGCCATGTCATCCGGGTATGGAAGGCTCGAATGGAAGGAACTCTTCGACGCCGCCATACAGGCCGCAGAGGATGGGATCAAGATCGACGAGCGCTTGGCCCGAGTCATTGAATTGACCTTTTCCGAATTCAATCCGTATGCTCAATCTGTCTACGGGAAGAAAGGCAAGCCGTTGAAAGAGGGTGATGTCCTGGTTCAGAAAGATCTTGCGGAGTCATTCCATCTGATTGCCAGCGAGGGCGCCAAGGCTGTTTATAACGGTGAATTGGGGAGATCCATTGATAAAATGATGAAAGAGAAAGAAGGTTTCCTGACTATAGACGACCTCATAGCTGACAGGGCTGAATGGTGGGATCCCATAAGCATAGAATATCGCGGGTATGAAGTGATAACCGCTTCGCCTCCTTCAACTGCGTTTCCATCACTCATCCGGCTGGGTTTGATGAGCTGCTTCAATAATCCTGTCCTCGGGCACAATACCGCGGCTTATCTCCACCGTTTTGCCGAGGTCACCAAGCACGCGTACTGGTGCCGTTTGGCCTTCGCAGGGGACCCGGAAATCAATCCACCGCCTCTGTTCAGGCTGTTGAATGAAGAGTACTGGAAAGAGATTGTCGATAAGCTGGATATGGAGGAGGCCCAGCCGTTTCGACCGCCCAATATCGTAGTAAAAAGCGGAGACAACACTACGCATTTTGTCGTCGCTGATAAATGGGGAAACATCGTCAGTGCGACTCAAACCCTCGGAAACTCATTCGGCTGCCGCATAATGGTCGATGGTACGGGTGTCTGGCTCAACAATTCTCTCGCCTACTGCACATTCAAACCCAAAGGGAATCCTATGGATGCCCATCCCGGCCAGAGAAAGCTATCTGGTGACTGCCCGACGATCGTTTTCAAAGAAGGCAAGCCCTGGATTGCTATCGGAACTCCCGGCGGACATGCGATCGGCCAGACCGTGCCTCAGATGATTATGAACATGATCGATTTTAAGATGGGTATTCAGCAGGCCATTGCCGCACCGCGCATCGCTTTTGTCGAACCGGACTTCATCCTTGTCGAACAGGGCATCGATCCTTCTGTCATAGATGCTCTCGTTGAGATGGGCCACAACATCCGGCGCGCAACGGGAATCAGTAACGCTCACGGCTTGGTGATCGAGTATGATGCTGCGGGCAAGCCCGTAAGATTTGTCGGCAGTGCCGATCCCCGTGGAAAAGGCCTGGCACTGGGATACTAAAATCTAACTCCTCATTTTTTTTCTCGGCTTGATCTTTCCATTACCCTGATCCGCCAGATCCAGATTATCAGAACGATTAAAGATGCAGCGATCCTCAGTGTTGGAGATATTGTTAAGAAATCGAATACACCATGAACCAAAGCCGCGATCGATAATCCTATCAGGGATGCTTTGAAGAGAGATTTCCCATGAATTCGAGCCTTGCCGACCGTGTAACCCCATATCGATGAAAAAATGGTATGCGTCAAGGGTGAAGCGAAGGCGCGGCCAAAAAGCTCAAAGCCCTCCAGGTATTTCAGATAATAAATATTTTCAAAACTCGCAAACCCGAGTGCAATCGATGACGCGTAGACAATCCCGTCAATCGTCTCATCGAAGGCCTTGAGTCTGAGAATGATGAAAAGAAAAGGAAGGAATATAAAGAGTTCCTCCACTAACCCGATCACTCCCAGGCTGTAGAAGAAGTACTCCAGGCTGTGGGTTTCCATCAAGGCGCTGGGATCATCAGGGATTCCGACCAGGGGAAGGAGTCCGTAAAATTTCATACAGGCATAGGCGGCGAGTAAGCCCAGAATATAGGTTATTCCCAGGTTGCGGATAGGCTCCGGCTGGAAGCGGTCCTTATAATACAGATAGCCTGACCAGAAGACCGCAGGAGCGATGATTCCAGAGAGGATGATCCAAACCGTCATTCTGATTGATGCCTGGGAAAAAACGGGATTTTTTTACCGAATACTTTTTATCTCAGCATCATCGATATTTATTATTTCTTCACACTGAAAATAAAGCTCGATAAGAAATCTATCACGGAGGTCCATTTCCTTTCTTAAGGCTTCCACGGTTATCTTAGAGGTGCTGTGGACTGAATTCAGGGCGGTTTTGATGTAGTACATGTCGTTATTCAGTTCGGAGAGACTCATCTTCTCCAGTTCCTTGGAGTATATGATTTCCGGGGATTTCGGGTACTCCGCCTTAAAGTGCGGGGCTGTTTCCAAAGTCTCATATTCTTTCACTACAGCAGTCTCCTCTTCCCGTTCCTCCACAGATTCCTGAGCCCCTTCTTCAGTTTTCTTTTCGATCTGTTCTTCTATGCTGGCGATCAATACGTCGATTTGTTCTTTAGCCTGGTTCATTTTTTCGATTTCTGCTGTGATGAGTCTTATGTCCTCTTCCAAAGCTGAGGTGGCCTGGCAGAGAACGTAGAAGCCGAGAAGCCGCGCCTGTGTAGGGGAAACAGTCCTGAACTGGTCCCGTACGACCTGTGAAGCCACAAAAACAGGTTGACTTTCTTCACCAGAAGTTAAGAAGTTCTCTTTGAAAGACTCAACTGCCTGAGAGATCTTCGACTGTAGCGAAGGGTGGAGCTGCTTCTTGATCCTGTACTGCTCTTTGAGGACTTGATTCCTGTCTATGTTTTGAGATTGTCCTCCTGAAGATCCCGCAGCCAGAAGGCTGAGTGTTAAAACAGATAGAAATATCAATGAACCGGATGCTTTGTTTTTTGTTCTCATTTTTTCGTCCCCTCGAGAGAACTTATATCATATCAATGATTTGATGTCAAAATAGAGTGAAGACTAGAGTTTTCTGGCAGAATAATATTTTAACTATTTGATATTTTGTACGAGGATATCCTGTGTGGTGGATATTTTTTTCATCATCTGTGAGAGAGTGGATATAAACTTAGATCGCCGGTCCATGGTCATCTGGAGTCTTAAGGATGTCATCTCGGACATCTCATTCATACCATCAAGCTTTCCTTTTAGATCATCCAATAGACTTTTCAATCCTTCAATGGTCACTCCTTCTGTGTCCGGAAGGTCAGGCACTACTGGTGTGCGCGGGAATATGATTCCGAGATGGCTTGTTTTCCTTATTTGTGGTCGTGATTGTATTCGAGAGACTGTCCTTTGAGGCTCGATTGGCTTTTTTTCTGTTTGTGATTTTCGAGTCTTGTCTTGCTTTGATTGTGAATCCGTAATCTGTTTTGTGACCTGCTGAATTTGTCGACGCAGCTTTTTTTTTGCTTCATTCATTTTATCGATTTCCTCGGCGAGTTCCTTTATGTCCTCTTCGGCTGCTTGTGCTGTTTCATAATATATTAGGGC
>SOIA01000041.1 GCA_004378665.1 Candidatus Aminicenantota bacterium | reverse complement strand
ACCAGAAGAGCTTCTTTCAGCACCTGGCGTATGGGCTTTGTACTCTCTGGTCTCTCAGGGTCTCTATAGACGAATATCGTTGGAAGGAGCATCAAAAAACACCAGGCCGCAGAAGACAGGAAAACGTAGCGCCAGTTGAATCCTTTGATATAACTGACCCAGAGTGGAGCCAGAAAAGCACCAAGATTGATGCTCCAATAGTAAACTCCGAATCCGAATCCGCTGTTCTCTTTTGTAGTGGTTCGGGCCACTGTCCCGGTAATAATCGGTTTGAAGAGGCCGCTTCCTGTGGCCATGATCAAAAGAAAAAGAAAGATCAACCCGTAGGTGTCCGTATGGCCGGCTGCAAAATAACCTATCGTCAACAGAGAAAAAGCCACAAGTAGCATCTTTCGGTAGCCGAATCGGTCAGCCAGAGCACCTCCGAAGATGGGCAGGATGTAGGTGAGGGCATAAACAAATCCCTGCAGGAGCCCGATCGATTGCTTCTCAAAATGAAGATGATCTGCCAGGTAAACAGCCAGAACAGCATTCAATCCGTAGTATGCCCCTCGTTCGAACAGTTCCATCAAATTGGCCACCCAGAATGTCCGAGGGAAAGAGAAAAGAGTGTTTTTTTTCTTGATGTTTTCATTCATTGCTCACTCCTTAACGCTGTGGTTGAATGCGAGAATGGACAAAGTCAAAATCAAAAGGAATGTATATTTTCGAACGAAAAAGGTCAAGCTCAATATTGGGGTCAGGCTTCTATTCCCAGTCTTTGACTATAGCCACGATCAGCTTTGTCAGGGTTTCGAGGTCGTGGCGGTGAATCTTTTCGATAAAGGAATGAGAATACACTCCAGGCCAAGAAAGAGGAATATCGGTCGCTCCTCCCGGAATGAAGACAGAGCCATCGTTCCCACCCCTCGTATTGCCCAGTTGAAACGGAATGCTGTTGCGCTGTGCGATCTTCATGACTTTCTCCAGCTCGATCCTCGGAGCGATATTGCTACTGTCGATAGCACGGAGCACAGCTCCTTCCCCCAGAGCAATCCGGGCAAATCTCTTTAAATCCATAGGAGCATCGGAAGAGACAAAAGTATCCACGGGGAAAACATAGTCCGGTTTGAGCGTCTCGGCGAGACGGGAGGCCCCGATCAGGCCGATCTCTTCCTGCACATCCCAGGCAAAAGTGACGGTTTTCCCTTTAATTTTTTTCCAGTCAATGTCGAAGGCGGCGGCCAGGAGGGCTGCACATCCGGCCCGGTCATCCACTGCCCGTGTCGCGATCAAGTCTGGAGAAAGCTCGATTATTCTCTTTTTTATAGTGATCTGGTTTCCTTCTTCAATCCCCAGGCTGCGAGCTTCTTCCTCCGAGGAGACGCCCAGATAGACTTCGATGTCACTCGTCCTGAAAGATGAGGAAGCGGCTTCCCGCTTGGTGTAGTCCGGCCGGGGAGCGACCACTCCATTGACAGGCCCTTTTCCTGTATAAACCACCACAGGACGTCCTTCATACATTTTCGAAATGAATCCTCCTCTTCCTCTGACTTTTAGAGTGCCTTCTGGTGTAATCTTTTCCACAACCAGCCCTATTTCGTCTGTGTGAGCGACAAACAGAAGATGAGGTTGGCCCTCTCCAACAGTGAACCAGATATTCTCCATGTCATCTCTTTGAGGCTGGACTGCCGACGGAAAATTGGCCTGGATGAAATCAGCCACCTGTCCTTCATAGCCGGACACTCCGGGAATCAAGACCAGTTTTTTCAGCAATTCCCATGAAGATAGGACATCAGTCTGTTTGCACAGAACAACAGAGAGGCACAAGCACAGAGCCAATATGAGAATCCAATTTTTCATCTTCATCTTTTCTCTCCTTCAAGAAGGTTGGAAAGCAGCTTTTCCAAAGCCAGGACATCCTTCAAATCCAACACTTCGACAGGAGTTGACGAATATTTTACCGGCAGCCCAAGGGTCAGGACACTCGTGTTTCCGGCAGCAAACGGACTCATCAGGCTGGACTCAAAACCTGGAAAATGCTGGAGAACAATCCCATCCTTCTCTGCGATCTCTTCAATCTTTTCTCTGAGCTTTGATCCTTTTCCTTCAGAATACGCCAAGACCGGTCCCCTTCCGAGTGCGATTTCGTTCTGTCCGGCTCTTTCGACTGGTACAATTCCTATGATGAGAACATTTTCTGGATTGAGATTCATCTTCACCCTATGCGCACCCATCGCTGCCCTAGGCCTCGAACCGCGAGAATAGAAATTTGTTTGAGCCATCCAGACAAACGTTGTTTTTTTCTTCAGTTTCCCGATATCGATATCCCCGACCAGATGCAGGAGCAGAGCCGAGCAGGTTTTGTTGCCGAGTGAAAAACCGGAAATCCTATCTCCTGCGAGACGGGTGAGGTCCAGAAATGGAGTCACAGCATCCAGCATCCTGATCCCTTTCTCTTTGACTTCTTCTTTGGATTGAGCACCGACATCCAGGAAAGCCTGGTCGAGGGAAAAGCTCTGCAGTTGTTGTCTTCCCTCGCGTGAGAGGATATGGACAGAGGGTATGGCCATCACCCCAGAAACAGCTCCTTTCTCTGTCCAGATCAGCATCGGATGTCCCACGTGGAAAGAATCATACAGCGGATGCGGAGCTGGCACGACTCTATCCAGCAACAGATATCCTTCTTCGTTTACACCGCTGACGATATAGCCCACCTCATCCATACAAGCTAAGAGAGCAAGCTGTTGATCCCCTTTCCCAGCGGTCACATACAGGCTTCCCAGGTTATCTCTTTCCGCAGCCAAACCTTGCGGCAGATAATTCTGGATCTTCTTCGCCATTATCTGTTCATACCCTGAGGGCGAAGGGACAGAGAAAACTTCCTCTAAAAGTTTCTCAAGGGGAATCTCAGCAGAATAAGAAATTCCGAAAAAAAAGAAAAGAAGCAAGGGAACGACATTCTTTAATCCTCTCTTCTTCATGCAGACCTCCTTCGTGGGATGCGAAGAGATAACATATCAAATGAAAAAATGGGGTCAGGCTTTGATAACTTTGATAATTGAGTGAGATCAGGACTTGTCAGAATCGATGCCAGCGGACTGAGTTCACGTTCAGCCTCTTGATATCTTGATAAGGCTGGACTCCTATCAATTTATCTATCAAAGTTATCAAAGCCTGACCCCAAGATTCTTTTATTTTAAAATCTCGAGAGCCCTATCGATGTCTGAAACATCCAAGATTACAGCAGTGGTATTGCCTTTCTTGCTGAGCGCTCCGTAACAGTATTCGATATTAATTCCTTTATTTCCCAGCTTAGAAGCAACATCAGCCAATGCGCCGGGTCTGTTTTCGAGGTCAACCTTCAAAACATTCCTCTGCTCAGTCGTGTAGTCCAACTTATCGAGCACCTTCATCGCTTTATTGACGTTTTTGACGTAGAGTTTGGCTGTATCCTGGAAGACGCCGATGGCTTCGATGTTGATCCTGTGTTCAGACAGGTGGCTGCAGAGCTCCCCCAAAGTGGAAGGATGATTTTCCAGGACGACAAAAATTTCAGTGATTTTTTCCATTTTTTCCCCCATTCTTCATTTAAAAGGGGCCTGGCCCCTTTTTTTATATATTAATCCATTTTTTTCTAGAATCCTAGAAAAGGGCTGGAAGAATTGCACAGGCATCACAAGGAACTGATTTGAAAAAATTTTCCTCATTCCTCTTTTGGTCTTGCGTAGGCTTTTAAATACTGAGCCCGGAAAAACGCTTCTGCTTCACCAGCTCCTTTGAAAGACACTTCCTGCTTTTTAAAAGAGAGTTCGCCTTTAAAATCATCGACCGCGGTAAATTTGTGATTGTCCATCCACTCTTCGATCCCTTTGACAAGGTCTTGAATAGCCTTTATCCCTTTCTGGTAGAAGAGAGTACTGGCTTGAACGGCAGAGGCTCCGGCCAGGATCTGCTTGATCACATCCTCAGCTTTTCTCACTCCTCCAGAAGAGGCCAGGTCACAATCCACTCTTCCGGCCAAAATCGCCACCCATCTCAAACAATGAAAAAAATTTCCTTTGCCAATGATATTTATTGTCTTGAGATTTCGTGTGTCGATATCCGGCTGAACGAACCAGTTAAAAAGCACGAGCGCGTCACATCCCGCATCCGCAAGCTCTTTTCCCAGATGAGGAACTGACGTCACCTGTGACATCAATTTCACGGAAACCGGGATAGAGACGGTCTTCTTGACTTCCTTGAGGATCTGGACGTGATGCTCCTCGTATTTTGATCCGGGCGTATCCAGGTCGAGGGGAAGAAAATAGATGTTGAGCTCGAGCCCATCCGCGCCTGCTTCCTGGAACTGCCGGGCAAAGCTCGGCCACAGCTTGGGAGACTGGCAGTTGATGCTGGCAATAACAGGGATATCCAATTCTTTCTTCACTTTTTCAATCATGTCACAGATTGCTTGAGGGGCATACTCCAGCAATCCTCCCTTTCGCAAATAATCCATAGCTTCCGGGTAAATCCCGTATTCCTGCTCAGACACACCTGCCAATTCCCGAAACTGTTCTTCGAAGATCGACTTCAGAACGACCGCTCCGGCACCGGCTTCATAACAGCGAAGGATCCCCTCAGCGGATTTGGTCAAACCGCTGCTGGATACGACTACCGGATTCCGGAGTTTCAATCCCATGTATGAAGTGGTCAGGTCCGCCATTTCTCTCTCCTTTATTTACCCGGTATCTTGACAGGATCGGGAAGCATGAGAAGAGGCACCTGGAATTTCTTGAATGTTTTATTGAGATCTTTAACGGACTGGCTCAGGTAATCGTTCACATCTCCGATGGCTGAATTGAATTCTTTTTCGAGTTCGCGAAAATAATCTATCTGGGCTTGTGTGGGGGGAGCATGCACGCCATCGATGGACCCGAACAGGCGGCTCAGCCTCCTTCCCAAACGCGGCCCTTCGCTCCAGAATGCTCTTCCTTCAGGTGTTGCCAGAATGTCCTTAAGGGACTCAATCTTTTTAGCATGACTCTCTATCGCATCCGCAACTTCCTTCGGAACATTTTTCCCTTGCTTTTTCAAGGTGTCCTTTCTCTCTTCGATCTGCTTCTCCAGAATATCCAGTGCCCGGAGACCATCATTCACGAACGACTGCATGTCTCGGAGTTGAATGGAATACTGCTGTTGAATCTTGAGCTGGTCCAGAGAGACCCGGACAGTCGGGTCGACTCGGACTTCAAAGGATGTGTTAAAAGTATTCTCACCCAATGTGAGCTGAACCGTATACGTTCCGGGGAGAACCAGAGGGCCCCGGGGTCCTCTGAAGAAAAAGTCCTCTTCCCTTCTCACTTCGCGGCGCGGACGAGGTCCTTCAAGACGCAGGTCCCAGGCTACGCGGTTCATACCCGCATCCTTTGGAATATTCTTGACTGTCCGAATGACTTTTCCGGTTCTATCCAGGATCTCAAGCTTAACCGCGACTTTTTTATCAGGCTTTTCATTAAGGTAGTACGTGATCAGAGCTCCATAGGGAGGGTTCGGCCCTCTGTACACTTTATCCCCGATTCCGTAGCGCGTTGGTTTGGTGGCATACCGGAGTGCGGGACGGACGGTGAAAAGATGAGCCGGGTTGGCGAGTTTATCCGGGGTCAATTCCTGGAGAAACGAAACATCATCAAAAATCCAGATGCTTCGGCCATGCGTTCCCAGGATGAGGTCGTTATCCCGTGGATGAACCAGGATGTCATGCACTGAGACTGTGGGAAGATTCTTCATCCGGAGCTTGATCCAATGTTTTCCCTGAGTAAACGAGACAAAAAGACCCAGCTCTGTTCCGGCATATATGATGTTTGGATTCCTCGGGTCTTCCCGCACAACCCAGACATAGGCCTTCTCAGGAAGATTGCCGGTCACGTTTGTCCAGGTCCGTCCAAAATCCGTCGTCTTATACACAAAAGGCCGGAAATCATCGAGCATGTGCCGGTCGAAAGAACAATAAGCCACTCCTGCAGATGTGCGGGATGGCTCGATATGAGAGACCGGCGAATATGATGGGACCTTGGGAACGTTTTCCACGACGCTCTTCCAGGTCTCTCCCCCGTTCATCGATACATGAAGGTTTCCATCGTCTGTTCCAACCCACAAGACTCCTGGCTGCAGCGGAGATTCCGCCAGGCTGATGATGCTGCAGTGGTATTCTGCGGTGGTGTTCTCTGTCCATGCCGGCCCTCCTGCTGTTTTCTGTTTCTCCGGGTTGTTGGTGGTCAGGTCCGGGCTTATGATCTCCCACGTAGAGCCAAAATCCGTTGATTTGAAGACGACATTGCCACCGACGTACACCGTCTGTGTGTTGTGGAGCGAAAGGATGATGGGTGCATTCCAGTTGAACCTGTATTTCAGAGTGGAAACAGGTGCGCCATCCGCCCGGCGCGGCTGAGGGCTGACGATCTGCTGCTCGCGAGTTCTCATGTCTGTTCTCATGATATTGCCTCCCTGAGATTCACTCAGGAAAAGCTCCTGATTCATCGGGTGAACGACGATATGAAAGCCGTCACCAAAACTGATCATCCTCCAGTCGTCATTCAAGATCCCAAAAGGCTCTCTGTTGCGGCTCGGGCCATACCAGGTGCCATTATCCTGCATTCCTCCACCCACATAGTAGAAAGGTTCTCGGTTATCAGCGCATATTTGATAAAACTGCCCGACAGGGAAGTTATTCACATAATCCCAGGTCTTTCCCCTGTCATAGGAAACACACACTCCTCCATCCTGTCCCTGCCACATCCTATTGGGATTCTCGGGGTCTATCCAGAGCGAGTGAAAATCCACATGTGTTTCCCGAGAGATGCGCCTGAAGTTTTGCCCTCCGTCGATGGAAAGAGACAGTCGGGAGGAGACCGCGTAGACCCTGTTCTCATCCGCAGGATCAACTCTTATATCGGTGTAGTAAAAGCCTCGAGAGACGATCTGGACATCCCTGGAGACATTCCGGAACGTTTCTCCTCGGTCATCGGATCTATAAAGCGTTCCTTCCGGGGATTCTGTTATGACATAGACCACGTTGGGATTGCTTTTCGCGACTTTTATTCCGAGTCGGCCCATAAGCTTCGGAAGGCCTCTTGTCATCTTTTCCCAGGTCTGCCCCCTGTCTATCGACCTGAAAACACCGCCATTTTCGTCTCCGCTGGTGAACGTCCAGGGCTTCCGCTCGAAAAGCCATAATCCGGCGTAGACGATATTCGGATTCTGAGGATTGATATCCATGTCTGCCACGCCATGTCGGTCATCCGTGTAGAGAATTTTATCCCACGTTTTTCCGCCATCGGTGGACATGAACACTCCCCGCTCCTTATTCGGGCCAAAAGCATGGCCCAAGGCTCCCACATAGATGACATCCGGGTTTTTCGGATTGACCACAATACGCGAAATGTGCATTGTGTCTTCGAGTCCTATGTGCCACCAGGTTTTTCCGCCATCCGTGGATTTATAGACACCATTCCCGAAGGAGACACTGTTGCGGACGTTCGACTCCCCGGTTCCGGCATAGATGACATCGGGATTGCCGGGTTCCAGAGCCAAATCTCCTATGGAAGCGACCTGTTGGTCGTCGAAAATGGGCGTCCATGTGACGCCCCCGTTGACAGTTTTCCAGATTCCACCTGAAGCCGTGCCTACATAAACGATATTGGGATCTCCGGGCACTCCTTCAACGTCGGTGACACGCCCCATCATATTGGCCGGTCCGATGTTTCGCCAGGTCAAATTCCTGAATAACTCGGGTCCAACGAGCGCTTCAATCGAATTGTTTTTCCGGCTTTCCTGTCTGGCTTGAACAGTCGGGATCGTCAAACCTGCAGTCAGTAGAACCGCAAAGCACAGGACCATGAATTTCCGAATGCGCATCTGCTCCTCCAAATAGTAATAGTAGTAGTAAATAACGTATTTAATCAAAGATTTTGCCGGGATTCAAGATGTTTTGAGGGTCAAAGTGCCTCTTTATGCCTTTCATCAGCTCGATCGTCTCTTCATCCAGGACATAGGAAAGATAAGATTTCTTGACAATGCCGATTCCATGCTCTCCTGAAATCACTCCTCGCCTGTTTCTGCAATCTTTGTAAAGCTCCTCGCGCACTTTCTCAAATTTCGTCTTCCATTCCTCTTCAGGAAGAGAGACGATCTTTCCTCCCTCAAAACGGGCGGACATGATATGAGTGTGTACATTTCCGTCAGCCGCATGGCCGAATGTAGGAAGCCATATCTTGTACTTTTGTGAAACTTCCTGGACCTTTTTGACGTGGCGGGCGATCTCTGCCCTCGGGATGGAAATATCCAGGACTTCAAGAGTATGAGACTTGATCGCCTCGTAGATTTTGCTGCGGATATCCAGGACTTCTTCCTGTTTTTTCGGACTGTCTGCCACATAAACATCCAGGGCTCCCTTTTCCATGCAGGTTTCGGCCACTTCCTCGGATAATCTGTCTATCTCGTCTTCACTCGAAGCATCGAGAATAATCAAAAGATAAGTGCTCCCCTGGGTGCACGGCCATCTTTTCTTCAGGAACTCCTCTGTAATCTGAATGACATCCTTGGGAACGAACTCCACGGCAAGCGGAAGGATTCTTTTCCTGATCAATAATGGAACAGTCTCGATCGCCTTTTCCAGTTCATCATACGGGATGATCAAGGACCTCATCACCCGGGGAGAGGGCATCAGCTGGATCGTAGCCTGTGTCACGACTCCGAGTGTCCCCTCAGAGCCGATGATGAGATTGAGCAGGTTATAGCCCGTGCTGCTCTTCATGAGTTTGCCGCCAAGATGAATAACAGAACCTGTGGGAAGGACAACTTCCAACCCTCGGATATAGTTCCGGATGACTCCGTATTTGACGGCCCGTGCACCCCCGGCATTTGTCGCGATCAATCCTCCGATCATCGCGCTTTCCTCTCCGGGATGCGGGGGAAAGAAAAGTCCTGCCTCCTCGACTGCCTGATAGAATTCTGAAAGCGTCACACCGGCTTCCACGACTGCCATCTGATTATCCAGGTCCACCTCGAGTATTCGATTCATGTTCTCAAGCGACAGCACTATGCCTCCATAAAGAGGAACACAGCCGCCGGTCAGGCCTGTTGCTCCCCCACGCGGAGTCACAGGCACCATCTCTGTGTTCGCCAGCCGAAGAATCTCTGCCACTTCTTCGGTCTTTTCCGGTTTCACCACCAGCTCTGGAAACTTCGCAATATCTTTCAGAGAAAATTCGTCATGGCTGTAATCTTCCATTTTTTCCCGGTCATGAGTCAGGTTTTTCTGTCCGACGACCTTTTCCAGCTTCTCAATTATTTCTTGCGTCACCTTCTTATACATTTTTTTACCTATTGATTTTTATATTCTCGCAGTTTTATAGTCACGGGAACAAATATCTATAGTAAAACTTTTTATTCTTTAAATGACAGAGTCAATGTCCTATTTGATAATGATCGCAGGAATTTTCGACTTCTTCACTATGTCGTTGAAGTCAGGGAGGTCTTTTCCCATTATGGACTTCAATTTGGCCAGCTGTTCGTCTGCCTTGGAAGACAGCTCTTTGAAGACTCCGTACGACTGGTCTGTCGGGCGTGATCCGGAAGCGGCCACCACAGATGCCAGCGAAGCGATCTTGTTATCCAGCAGGATCGGATAATTGAGCGGGTCCTGACCGCTCTTGGATTTAGACTGGATGAGCACATCCTCTACAGCTGTCAGTTTGGCTCTGAGCTTCCTCGCGGCCTCAATGACCTGATTCCCTTTTTCATGCCCTTTAACTTTTTTTGTCAGCGTGTCCAGCTGACTTTTGACATCTCTCAGCCGGTTGATCGCTCGATTGATCTCTGTGACCTTGTCCCGGATTTCTACGAGGAAATCAAACTGTTCCTGGAATTCTTCCTGAGACGTGGAAAGACGAGGATCCTTTTGCCACGCCCAGCTCTGAGTCATCGATTCCCCCCCCACAGTGAGCTTGACCTTATAAATTCCCGGCACAGCGACCGGTCCACTCAGCATTCCTCCCCAGAGAATGGCTCCGGGCACTCGCTCTGCATCAGGATAACGCATGTTCCAGACAAAGCGGTTCATCCCCGCTTTCATGGGCACTCGCATGGAAAAGCGTCCTGCTCCCGCATCCTCTCCTGCCTTGCCTGTGTATTTCTTAATACTGTTGTCCTCACGGTCCATGAATTCAAGGATGATCCCTTCTTCGGGCTTCTCCTTGAGATAATAGTAAATGACCGATCCGGAGGGCGGATTCTGTCCGACGTTGGGCCGCGGCCATCCCCGTCCCCTCATTCGATAGGCATCCCGGGATTTAAAAAGATGGAATTCCGACTTGGCCACTTTACCGTTGATCTGGTGCAAGGGAGTCAGGTCATCCAGGATCCAGAATGAACGCCCATGGGTCCCCACCACAAGGTCGTTCTCTTTGACAACCATATCGTGGATGGGAACAACCGGCAGGTTGAGCTGCAAAGACTGCCAGTCCGCGCCGTCATCGAACGAGACAAACGCTCCGGTTTCTGTTCCTGCATAAAGCAGACCCTCTCTCTTCGGGTCTTCGCGCACGACCCTGACAAACGTGTTGTCAGGAAGTCCGTTTGTGATCTTCTTCCAGGATTTCCCATAATTTTCTGTTTTGTAGATATAGGGACTGAAGTCATCAAGTTCGTGCCGGTCGACCGCGAGATAGGCAGTGGCCGAGTCAAACGTGGAGGGCTCAATCATGCTGATGAGGCTCCATTCCGGCAAATCTCTCGGAGTGATTTCCTCCCAATTTTTCCCGCCGTTCCTGGTGATGCTGACCAAACCATCATCCGTCCCGACCCAGAGTATGTTCGGATTATGGAAGGACTCAGCCAAGGCAAATACAGTGCAGTAATACTCAACACTCGTGTTATCCTTAGTGATCGGACCTCCGGAAGACTTCTGCTTGGACTTATCATTGCGGGTGAGGTCAGGACTGATGATCTCCCAGCTCTGTCCTTCGTTAGTTGTTTTGAAGATGACCTGAGCGGCATGATAGAGGACATTCGAATCGAACCTGGATACGACGATAGGAGCCGTCCACTGATAGCGGTATTTTAAATCACCCGCCCCCCATCCCATCGGGTTCTCTGGCCAGGCGGTTATGATCCGTGCCTGACGGGTCCTGTAGTCCCAGCGGGTGATCAGACCTCCGTAGCTGCCCGCATACACGATGCTGGGATTATCATGGCGGGGGGCAATATGGCCGCTCTCTCCACCCCCGACCGGATACCAGTCAGGCTTGTCAATCCCGGATCCTGTTGTCCGGCTGGCGATACGAACCGTTGAGTTATCCTGCTGGGCTCCGTACACACGATAAGGAAAATGATTGTCAGTGGTGACATGGTAAAACTGGGCTGTGGGCTGATTGTCCTGGTCTGTCCAGGATATCCCGCTGTTATAGCTCACGTTCGCACCACCATCGTTCGAATTGATCATCCTTTTCGAGTTCGCAGGGTCAATCCATAGATCGTGGTTGTCTCCATGCGGAACACGGATCGAAGCAAAGGTCCTGCCCCTGTCCACCGAACGGTAAAAACCCGTATTCAGGACATACACGGTTTCCGCATCTTTGGGATCAGCGTAGATCCGCGTGTAATACCAGGCTCTCTGGCGCAACCGGCGTTCATCATTCATCTTGCGCCAGGTTTGGCCTCCGTCATCCGAACAAAAAACACCCCCCACTTTGGCTTCAACAATGGCCCAGACTCGGTCAGGCTTGGCCGGCGAGATAGTGATGCCGATTTTTCCGAGCAGTCCCCTGGGAAGCCCCTGATTTCGAGAGATTTCCGTCCATGTGTCGCCTCCATCTGTCGACTTGAAGATGCCACTTCCCGGGCCTCCGCTGGAAAGGCTGTACGGGGTTCTGAAGAATTCCCAGAGTGCCGCATAGATGATCCTCGGGTTCGAAGGATCAAGGATGAGATCGATGGCTCCGGTTTTATCATCCCTGTAGAGAACTTTCTCCCAGGTCTTTCCTCCATCCCGACTCCTGAACACGCCCCTTTGCTCGTTTGAACCGTACACATGACCGAGAGCCGCCACATAGACGCTATCCGGATTTCGGGGATGGATGCGAACTCTGGAGATC
This sequence comes from Candidatus Aminicenantota bacterium, assembly GCA_004378665.1. Lineage (GTDB taxonomy): Bacteria > Acidobacteriota > Aminicenantia > Aminicenantales > Aminicenantaceae > SOIA01. The sequence continues at coordinate 430 of SOIA01000041.1, read as the reverse complement.
TGACTCGTATCTTCCAATCCGATATGCTTCCAGGTTTTCCCCGCATCCGTGGATTTGTACATGCCATCGCCATGGGAAACATTGCCCCGGATCGGCGCCTCACCCATGCCCACATAAACGATATTCGGGTCATACTCTGAAACCGCTATCGCTCCGACTGAACCGGTCTTAAAAAATTCGTCGGATATGGGCCTCCAGTTCAAGCCTCCGTCCTCGGTTTTCCAGACTCCCCCTCCGGTCGCCCCGAAATAATAGGTATGAGGTTGGCTGGGAACACCGGCCACCGCAGTCGCACGTCCGCCTCTGTAGGGTCCGATACTTCTCCACTGCATAGCTTGATAAAGACTCGGATCATACCGGTCTACATTTTTTTGCGCCTGAGGACTACTCCCGCCTTGCACAACCAGAAAAACACAGATAAAAGTCAGGA
>SOIA01000110.1 GCA_004378665.1 Candidatus Aminicenantota bacterium | reverse complement strand
CAATGACACTTTGTTTTTTATCTTGGCTCTAATCCAGAATTCTGTCTAACAGAAGGTTGATTTTCTATATTCTAACTTTATCGCTTTATTATCTAATATTTATAAAATCCTTCGCCTGACTTTTTCCCCAACTTACCCTCAGCGACCATCTTCTTGATGATCTCCGGTGGTTTATACCGCTCATCCTTCAGCTTTCCGTACAGGATCTCCATCTTCGCCATATGAATATCCAGACCGATCATATCGATCAGGGCTAAAGGTCCCATAGGAAGTCCTGCTCCGAGTTTCATGGCTTCATCGATATCCTCTGCGGATGCGATCCCGTCCGCATAAACCGCAGTCGCTTCGTTCAGGAGTCCGCCCAGAACACGGCTGACTATCCCGGCCGGCGCTTCTTTGGCCATGACGATAGGAACCTTCCCCAGTTTCTCCGCAAACTCTTTCGTCGTCTCGATCGTCCCATCAGAGGTTTCATCCCCGCGGATGATTTCGACCAGCTTCATGATGACCGCCGGGTTGAAGAAATGCATCCCGATCACCTTATCCGGACGCGAGGTGGCTGAAGCAATTTCGCTGATAGAAAGCGCTGTTGTATTGGAGGCCAGAATCGTTTCCGGGGAACAGATTGAGTCCAGCTTCTGGAACACCTCTTTTTTAACTTCGATGTTTTCGAAGATGGCCTCGACGACAAAATCGGAATCTTTCGCCAGCTCGAGGTCTGTGGACCAGTTCATCCGTGAGAGGACCGAGTCCATATCCTCCTGAGTGATCTTCCCTTTCTCAATCCGCCTGCTCAATCCCGCGCTGACCTTTGCTTTGGCCTTCTCGACTATCTCTTCAGAAGTATCGACCACAGTCACATCATAACCCTTTTGGGCACAGAGCTGCCCAACACCGGCGCCCATGATTCCTACGCCCACAACAAAAGGCTTTTTCACTTCCATTGAAATCCCTCCATTTTTATTCAGAAAAATAAGAATATATTAAATTCAAGAGTATTCTATTCAAGCGATCCTTTCGATCACGATGGCTACGCCCTGGCCTCCTCCGATGCACAAGCTGACCAGCCCCATGGTTTTATCATGTGTTTTCAAGGCGTGGATCAGTGTGGCTAATATTTTTGTTCCTGTAGCTCCAATAGGATGACCAAGAGCGATAGCTCCTCCGTGGATGTTGACTTTGGAACGATCCCACTTGAGTTCCCGCTCGACTGCCAGAATCTGGGCAGCAAAAGCCTCATTGAGCTCGATGATGTCTATATCCTCAAGCTTGAGGCCTGCTTTCTCCAGAGCCTTATTCACTGCTGGCACTGGCCCTATGCCCATGATCGCCGGATCGACTCCCGCATGGGCGTAGGAAACGATACGGGCTAAAGGTTTGACACCAAGCTTCGAAGCTTTCTCTTCTTTCATAATCAAGACAGCTGAAGCGGCATCGCAGAGAGCGCAGCTGTTTGCGGCGGTGACCGTTCCATCCTTCTTGAAAACGGGGGGAAGTTTGGCCAGTTTCTCGACGGTGATTCCTTCCCTCGGGATTTCCTCTGTATCAAAAACCGTGGTCTCTTTTCTCTTCAGGGGAACCTCGACAGGAAGAATCTCCTCCTTGAATTTCCCCTCCTTTACGGCTTTAACCGCTTTATCCTGGCTTTCTGCAGCATAGGCATCCTGTTCTTCGCGGCTGATATTATACTTTTCAACGAGCGTCTCTGCGGTCACACCCATAAGATGCCCGGCTAACGGGCACATGAATCCATCCTTATGCAAGACATCGATCAACTTGCCATCACCCATGCGATTTCCCCATCTTGCATTGCCGGCGATATAGGGGACCTGGGATGAATTCTCTGCTCCGCCGGCTAGAACCACCTCTGAGTCTCCAGCTTTAATCATCTGTGCAGCCAGAGTCACTGCCCGCAGAGAAGAACCGCAGCGTTTGTTCACCGTAAAGGCAGGAACCTCATGCGGAAACCCTCCTTTGATTGTGGCCAAACGCCCGATGTTAGGCCCGAGACCCGCCTGCCAGCCAGTCCCAAAGACCACCTCATCCACTTGATTGGGTTCAATCCCGCCCCTTTGCACCGCTTCTTTGAGGATAAGCGCGCCTAATTCTACGGCTGAAACTCTCTTAAAAGAACCACCGAAACTCCCTCCAGCGGTTCGGACAGCACTAGTGATGACAATATCACTCATGGATGACCTCCCTTCTTTTCGCATTCATATGAATGGATAAATTTCTCTAAATTTGAGGATTTACCATTATAGTAATCGCTTCCTGGGACTGTCAATAAAAAGAGGGCCTATTTTTATTCTTTTTCTTTCTTTGGCTTACGGAAAAGTTTGAGAAGGTCAGAAAGTTTGCCTTTGATATAACCTTCGCGTATGAAGTACGGGCCTTCTTCGGGCTTGATCCACTTGATGTATTTTCCTCTTTTCAGGCCCTGCGGGTCTCTGGCCAGACCGATCCTGAAATCTCCATCCTTAGTCTGGATGATGGCCACGTTGACCTGTTCCTCCTCCGAGGACCTGTACTGGGTGGCGGCGATGATCTTGTCCTTGCGCGGAGTTTTCTTGTAGATAAAAAGCTCATCCGGAATGGACTGGGGCAGGTTCTCGTCCTTCAGGCCTTCCCGGGCTCGAGTCGGATCAGTCCTCTCAACGATCCCGACAATGCATGTATTCCCGAATCCGCTCATGTTGAACCAGAGCCCGTAATTCAGGTTTTTGTATCCGTCTTCAAACATATCCTTGTACTGGTCATGCCCCCGAAGCTGCCAGACCAACTCCACAAGCTGGGCTCCTCCAGAGGCTCCCAGGGGATGGGTCCTGGCTAAAAATCCGCCGGAACGGTTAACGTAAACCTTTCGCCCCTTATTGTTGACTTCATCGAGGACACACCTGTGCCCCTGGCCTCTCTCCGCGAAAGCCAGGTCTTCTGCGGCGATCCATGGAACCGATTTGAACGCATCATGAAGCTCGCAGATGTCTATCTCGTGTGGATTCAATTCCGCTTCTTTAAAACACTTACTCCCTGCCAGCACAGTCGCTTCAAGCGAGATCAGGGTCTTTCGCTCTGCGATCTTGATGTTATCAAAGGCAGATTTAACGCTGGTCAACTTGACATCCGTGGGAGTGGACACAAGATACGCCGCGCCGGCCCCGTTATAGGAGCCGCTGCAGTCGAACTTCGTCAGAGGCCTGGCGATGACACGGTTGATCTTGGGATCATCGTATTCTTTACGGGTGACAGGTTTTTTGAAATAGGCATACGCATTGAAAGAGCCGAACCCGAGGCTTCGAACACTCATCTCGTAGCATATGTTCCTGAATTCCTTCTCAGAAACCTTGAAGGCATCCATGTATTCGTAGGAAGCCAGGGCAGCCACTGCAGGCATCTCCCCCAAGCCCCGTTCTCTTTCTTCTTCGGCAATCACAGTCGATATCTGAGAGGGGATTTCTTCATTCTTGAGCTTTCCCTTCATTTTTTCGCCAAAACAGACCAGAACCTTGAGGCCGGAGGAAGCCAGCCTCTTCCCGAGCTCCACTGCCGCCGCCCCCGTAGCAGAGCCCATCTCCACATGGTAGATCTCCGTGTCCCTGGCCAGCTTCATTTCAATCCCGACGAGGGAATCCAGCCCGGTCTGGCGGGCAAAACCAATCGGGTCCATGCTCCCGATCACCAAGCAGTCCGGCACAAGGTCCAACGTGTAGGCGCGGGAATTCTGAAGAGCCATCTGGCAGGCATCGGCCAGGATCATCCCGATCGGCCTGAAATCTTTCCCGAACCGAGTTAAAGACACTCCGGCAACATAAACTTCAAGCATGGAAACTTTGACTCCTCATAACTATTAGTATTCCTTCTTGTGAGTTCCTTTTAGCTATTACAGTGATAGAGATAATAAATGACTCCACCATTTCCATTTTCATTATCTTAAAT
>SOIA01000256.1 GCA_004378665.1 Candidatus Aminicenantota bacterium | reverse complement strand
TTCATCGGGAAAGGTGTGTTCTTGCCCCCCCATCCCGCGGCTAGCCGCACACACCTTTTATTTCTTATAATAAAATTTTGCCAGGCGGTCAGGAGGAATCCCGAGGTAATATCCGAATAATGTGAGCTTGTTCCTCAAAGCTGTCCTCACTGGACCAAGTTTTTCATACCGGCGCGGAGAGGTCACGACAGGTTTTGGGATAAAAACCAGTTTCCCGATCTTTCGGAGACGGCGGATGAACTCCACATCCTCCATCAGAGGAATGTCCGCGTAACCGCCCATTTCACGGAACACTGCAGTCCTGACAAAATAGGCCTGGTCGCCGTAAGGCATGCGGAAAATCCTGGTCCGCCAGGCCACGTTCCGTTCCAGGTATCGTAAGATGGGAGTGGAAGGCTCGACCTTCCAGGCAAAAGCCCCTCCCACAACTCCGGGTTCAGTCATGGCCTCACGGATGAGTCTGGGATAATCCTCAGGAAGAAGAGTGTCTGCATGCAGAAACAGGAGAATGTCCCCCGAGGCTTCTCGGACTCCTCTATTCATCTGCTCTCCTCGATTCGGTCGGGCTCGGATCACTTTTGCTCCCCACTCCTCGGCAATAGGCACTGTGTTGTCTTGGCTTCCACCATCAATGACAATCACTTCCCCATCAGACATTTGTCCGATCCTTTCGAGAGTCTTTCCCAGATGGGCTTCCTCGTTCAATGTGGGGATGACGATGGAGAGGAATTGATTGGAGGCTTTTTCCCAAACGGAGAGGTCTTCGGGAACATCCACATCACGCAGAGGCTTCAGGCATTTTACAGAAAGACCCGCGTTCTTCGCTCTCTCCAGAGTGTCTTGAAAAACAGTCTCGGTTCCCCAGTCCATCGAAGTGAAGACTTCTGGCACTATCCTCTTGAGTCCGATCAGGCAGTACCCTCCATCTATGGTTGGTCCAAGCACCAGATCATGGCTTTTCAAGGCATCGAACGCAGTCTCAACCTGGAAGATGGTCATCTGGGGACAGTCTGTACCCACGACCACCACTTCTTTTTTACCAATCTGGAAATTCTCCTGAAACGCTCTCGCCATCCGGTCTCCCAGGTCGCCTGCACCTTGATGAGTATAATCCCATTCAGACCCCAGCCATTCTGCCAAAAGATCCCGATTTCCCCCATCAAACCGGATTTCCAGAAGACCTGACGATTTCTTCGCCAGGGAAGCAGCCCACTTCAAAGTGTGCTCCGTCATCTGTTTATGCAAAGAGGCGGCTTCTTCGGGGCCAAGAGCAGAGATAAGGCGGGTTTTGACTTTGCCCGGATCAGGATACCGGGTCAAAATGACGAGCCTGCGGCGTCCCATTCTGATTTTTTATCTTCTCCACGCAAACCAGCGAGTCAATATTTTCTTTAGGAACGGCGAGAATTTCTGCGCATAATACTGGGAAGAGACTCTCTTAATGGCATCTGTTTGAGTGGGATAGGGATGGATGACATTGACAAGGGTCTTCAATCCCTTCCCGGTTGTCATGGCCAGTGTGAACTCGCTAATCATTTCTCCCGCATGACTTGCGACGATCGTGGCTCCGAGGATTTTATCTTTTCCCTTTTTCACATGGACTTTGATAAATCCCGCGTCTTCGCCGTCCAGGACGGCCCTGTCCACATCTTTAAAATAATGGACAAACGTATCCACGGGAATCCCCTTCTCCTGAGCATCCTTCTCATACATCCCGACATGCGCAATCTCCGGGTCAGTGTACGTGCACCAGGGGATGACCATGGAGTTGTGTTTCTTGCTCCTGAGAAAGAGAGCATTCTGTATGACGATCCGGGCCGCAGCTTCCGCGATATGAGTGAATTGATAAGGAAAACAGATATCCCCCGCCGCATAAATCCGCCGATTGGTAGTCTGGAAGTATTTATTGACGTGCACTCCCTTCCGGCTATCGTACTCAACTCCTGCCGCTTCCAGGTTCAATCCATCAACATTCGGGACTCTTCCAGTGCCGACGAGTATCTCATCCGCCTCGACCTTTTCCTCTTTCCCCTTGTAGACGACATGAACCACTTTCTTTCCGTTTTCGACCGTGACTCTTTTGATGTCTGAGCCCAGCAGGCAGCGGATGCCTTCTTTCTCTAACACTTTCCCCAGCAACATCGCGGCATCCGGGTCCTCCCGGGGCAAAAACTGGGGGCCTCTCTGTATGATCGTCACTTCAGAGCCCAGGCGTCTGAATGCCTGGGAAAGCTCGCAGCCGATCGGACCCCCGCCGATGACGGCCAGGCGGTTGGGTCTTTCAGTCAGGGAAAACACGGTATCACTGGTCACAAATCCTGCTTCATCCAAGCCTTCTATCGGAGGATGAAAGGGTCGGGCTCCTGTGGTGATAACCGCTTTCTTGAATCTTAGTGTCTTCCCACCCACTTCCAGGCTTCGACGGTCTATGAACCGGCCCTCACCCAGGAAGACGTCCACACCCGCGTCCCTGTATCTCTGGGCGGAGTCATTCTGGCTGATCTGGGCTCTCAAACGCCGCATGCGCTCCATCACTTCGGGGAAATCCGCCTGAGCACAATTTTCTGCCTTTATTCCGAAATCCGCAGCATGCCATATCTCTCCGACCACACGAGCGGAGCGGATGACAGCTTTGGAGGGAACACATCCAGTATTCAAGCAATCTCCTCCCATCAGGTGCTTCTCCACAAGCGCGACGCGGGCGCCCATGGTCGCTACCCCCATGGCCGTGACCAATCCAGCGGTCCCGGCGCCTATGACGACAAGGTTATACCTGGAGGCAGGTTCGGGATTCTCCCACTCAGGGGGATGGGCTCTGGAAAGAAGAGTCCGATTGTATTCATCGTCGGGTAAAATTTTAATTTTTTCACTCATTTTCCGGTTGTCCTTCATCTGTTTTTAATTTTTTTCTTGCCTGCCTGACAAGGAAGGTGATGATCACTCCGATCACCACAAGGATTATGACCATGACCCAGGGAATCCTTCTCTCCGAGATTGCCGTGGCCACAGCATCCGCGCCAACAACGTACAGGATCGTCCCCGGAAGCATGCATATCCATGACCAGAAGACATAGGTCCAGAAAGGAACACGCGTGAGTCCGAATCCATAATTGAGAAGGTTGAACGGGAACAACGGAACCAGTCGTGTGATGGCCACTATGATGGCACCGTGCTCTTCTGTCAGCTGGTCGAGATGATGGAACTTCTTGTTTCTGGCAAACTTTTGAGATATTGCGCCTCTTGCAAAATGTCGAGAGACCAGAAAGGCCAGGCTCGCTCCTATGGTCGAACCAACGCTGACCGAAGCCACTCCGACAACAGAGCCGAAGAGAACACCGCCCATTACGGTGACCATAGAACCGGGGATAGCAAAAACCACCGCGACGATATAGATCAATACGTAAACAAGAGGCCCAAACGCTCCCAGAGAGAGGATCCATTCTCTGAGTTCCCCCAGCCGGCTTCCCAGGTTAAATACTCTCGCCAGCACCATGAAGGAAATCAGGATGACAGCCAGCACGATCGGCCGCCAGAGACTCTGCTTTTTTCGCGGAGAAGTAGAATGAGTGTCTTTGTGATCAGGCTCAGTCATAGGTTCACGTGTCTATTCAAATTTCTGACTCACTTCAGATGTTTGGCCCGAGTCCAATCTATTTGAACCCGCTTTACACCGTCCTTTTGTTGGTGGAATATGCGGCATCAAGAGAGGACCACCTCGCTGTATCCGGATGTATCGGAGACGAGCGACCCCCCACAGGAAGAGCCAAAACCAGCTGTGCAGCCAAAGCAATGTGTGCCCGTAACGATCTTTCTGTTTGCGAGTTTCCGAGAATCAAAATCTCTAATATTCCTCGGGAGTTCTTCATCAACGGGCATCTTTAGAGCAATGTTAAAGTCACAATCAAAGAGTGTCCCATCCCATGCCACGCAGATCT
>SOIA01000295.1 GCA_004378665.1 Candidatus Aminicenantota bacterium | reverse complement strand
TTGATCCCTGAGTTTCGACTGTGGACGATGACAGGGAGGCCGATTTTTTTTGCTGGCCTTTTGAACGAGCTGAATTCGTCCGGTTGACAGCGCTTATTCCACCATCTTCCTCTTGAGGTGGCGAAGAGGAAGGGCTCCGTAGCTGAGCAGTCTCTCCAGGAATTCCTTTTTGGTAAATGAATTGCCCTTCAATCCTTTGTATTGTTTTTCCATATCCTGGAGCTCCTGGAGACCGACATATGCCAGTGTGGCATCGCCAGGTTTGAGAATGACGCTGTTCCATTTTCTTTCCGCTTCTGCCTGTGTTTGAAAGCCGGTTATTGTCATCCAACGGATGGCCTGGTCTTTTGTCATACCACCCTGGTGGACATTGAGGTCGAGCTGAAAGTCCAAAACTGTTTTGAGTAGATTCTTGAGCTGGTTCAAGCGCAGCCTGAGGTCATAGTTCCCGAAGCCTGACATTACGAGCATCTCCTCGGTGAAGATCGGCCAGCTCTTGATCAAAGCCCTGTTGGGATAGAGTTTCCTCACGAAAGAAGGATGCTTTCTGGTGAACGCCAACGGAACAAACTCCCCTGGGTAGATTTTGCGGGTGGTCCAGAAATAAAGGTAAGAGTTGTTGTACTCCTGGAGGAATGAGTTGGTTTGCTCTTCATCCCAATCGTCGCAGATCGGGGAAACCAGAACGGAAAACGATCCTTGGGACTCGTAGACTCCTGGTGTAACGACGCGAGTCATCGTGATTCCCTGAGAACAGAGGGGCATCGGTTGGATATCGAGATCCTCATCCGGAAGTGCGAGCAGTTGATTATTCGAGATAAAATCCTTTATCTCACCTACCGAATCTTTGACTCTCTCGATGTATTCATCTTTTGAAACATGTTCTCCGGTTATCCTTTCCATGACGTGGGAGATGACTTCATTATAAAGTTGATCTTTAGTGAGACCGGGAGGAGGATTTTGCAGGTCGATCTTGGGGTCCATGATATTATAGAACGGAACACTGGTGAAGAACATTTCCCTTCGAATATTGTTAGAATCTGGTGTGGCACGGTTGATGAGTTCCTGGATAGGAATGTCATTCTGCAGAGTCAACCGCAGGAGCCGCGTGTGGACCTGCTGCCCCACGCGGAAGTTACCTGTGGAGCGGGGGAGAAGCTGATTCTTGAGAAAATTCTGATAGTCCACCAGGGCCGGCAGGACTTTGTTCAACCCATCCTGAAGCTTGGATCTGCTGTCCGCCGGCGCGGCGGCAATCAGTTCGGGAAGCCTGGTTTTGTAAAAGTCCAGTATTGCCGGGAACTGCTGGATCGCTGTTTCTGTGTATAAAAGAGGAGGAGTTTTGAGGTTTTTTTTAGCCTGCTTGATGAATTTCGGCAGGTCTTTCAGCCTTTCAACCGCATTTTTCGCCCGTGTCTCTAACGGCGCGAATTCTTTGGCAAAAAGGCCCCCGATGCAGTTGATGAAGATCTCGTTGTAAAAAATGGGATTGTATTCCCAGGGAAGGAGGTTTTCATTCTTGAGGATTTCCAGTCCCAGTGCGTCGAGCATCATCTCGTAATCGATCAGAACCTCGGTGCTCAGCTTGTTTCTGTCGATTTCGGCCGCGAATTCTTTGCTATACGTATCCAGAACGTCGACACGTTTATCCAGATTCTTCTCGCTGAAGTCCTCTAATTTGCTGTCGTAGTCGTGGAAGCCGGCGAGCGTTGCTGCTGTCGGATAAAATTTCCAATGCTCGTTCAGGTATTTTTCCAGAGTTTTTTGAAACTTGCTGTCTTCACCATCCTTTGAAGACATGAGCGGACCTGTGCTTGAAAAAACGATAAGAAAAATAGCAAGTGGTATGAATATCTTCCTCATTTGATCCTCCTCAGTATGAGCTTTTATTGCTCTGCATATTTATTGTCCTAATTATATTATAGTGGATTTGCTTTCTTTTGTGAAATTGCAATCCTACCAAAAATGAAGGCCAGTGGCAATACTCTGACGTGCCGAACTTCGGGTTTAAAACTGGATAACCGCGGAACCCCACGTGTAGCCAGAACCGAAAGCTGTGAGGACCACGATGTCGCCCTCTTTTATCCTTCCGTTCTTCAAGGATTCATCCAGAGCGATCGGAATGGAGGCGGCGGTCGTGTTCCCGACCCGGTCGATGTTTCTGATCACTTTTTCAACAGGGATTCTCAGATTTCTCGCGACCATCAACGAGATCCTGTCGTTTGCCTGATGGGGAATGAGATGGTCCACATCATCGATAGTGAGGCCGTTGTGATCTAAAGCCAACCTCACTGCCTCGGGCATTTTTTCTGAAGCATTCTTGAACACGTTCCGTCCGCTCATGCGGGGAAAATATCTCTTTTCATCGAAGAACTCTTTTTGGAATGTCGGATTGTCTTTCGGGCTTGGCTTTTCCATCCAGAGGTCTGAAATATGATTGCCGTCTGAGAAGAGATGAGTTGATAGCACGCCTCTGCCGTCATCTTTGTTGTTCGGTTCAAGGATGACCGCGGCCCCACCATCCCCGAAGAGAACAGCGATGTCTCTTCCGTCATCAGAATAATCGAGGTTTGATGTTTGCACTTCGGCCGCCACGAGGAGGATTTTTTTGTATGTGTGTGTTTTAATGTACTGGTCTGCCACAGAAAGCGCGTATATGAAGCCCGTGCACTGATTTCTCACATCAAGAGCCCCTATCCCGGAAAGACCGAGTTTGGCCTGGACCAAGACACCTATTCCAGGAAAGTAGTGATCAGGAGAAAGAGTGGCAGCGATAATGAAATCAATTTCAGACTTGTCGATTTTCGCATCTTCTATGGCGCGCAAAGAGGCTTCATAGCCAAGGTCAGAGCTTCCCACGCCAGGTTCCACATAGTGCCTTTCTATGATTCCCGACCTTTGACGGATCCACTCGTCAGTGGTGTTCGCGATTTTTTCGAGGTCAAAGTTTGTCACCACCTTGGGAGGGAGGAAGTGGCCGGTTCCCGTGATGATCGATTTTGTATCCATGGTGTTTGCAGTCGATTATAATAAATAAAAAAATAAAAATAAAGGCAAATTTTATTGACTCGGGCATAGAGAGAAAGTAATATGCAGCTTGACCGATAAACGACGGAGGAACGGCTTTGAAGAGATGTATTTTTCTTTTTCTGTTCATATTTAGCATTTCTCTTTCCCCCTTTGCTGAGGAAGACGACGTCTTGAGGATCGAGGGGTCCGTGAGTCCCAAAAGCCTGTCCAGAGGCCAGGAGGGAAAGATCATCCTGAAACTCACTGTTCAAGAAGGATTGACTGTCAATCCCCAACCCTCCTTTTCCATCGAGTTCAGTCCCTGCGAGGCGATTATTTTTTCCAAAGAGGCGTTTACAGACGCAGATCTGGATATCGAGATACTGGAGGAAATGGGAGAAGAATACTTGAACCTGAAGGATCCGGTCGAGATCCCTTTTACAGTCAGCCCGGATGCTGAGAAAGGCAAGCATCTTCTTGAGGGAAAGATCAAGTATTTCGTCTGCTCTAAAGAGGAAGGGTGGTGTTTAAAAAGCAGCTCAAAATTTTCCGTTTCTGTATCTATCTCTGAATAAGGGGACGGACAACTTTTTCTTTTGGGACCGTCCCTCTTCTTGTAGGAAAAGTTACCTAATTACTGAGCGTAAACACCTGTCTCCTTTTTTTGTTTTTACAGCCAGTTGTTTTCGAGGTACCAGTCGATCGTTTCTTTCACGGCCTCTTGAAGAGTGTATTGAGTGCGAAATGACAATTTCTCTCGTGCTTTTCCGGTGTCCGCGATCCAATCTGTCTGCTTCATATCCTTGAATTTGTTTAAATCAAAGATGTTTGGAGACCTGCTTATTTTGTTTCCTATCTCAGAGAGCAGAGCGGCCAGATAAAGAAAAGGTAGGGGAACCTTCACTCTTCTCAGTTCTTTCTCCATCGCTTGACCTGCGGCTTTTCCCACCTCATCCCAAGAGTAGGGCTCTGGATTGGCAATATTGAATATCTCACCGCTTCCCAACACTTTCTGGGAACAGAGATAAAGGGCCTCGGAAAGATCTTTCACGTAACACAGGCTCACCCGCCTTGGGCTGGAAGCCAGGGAGGGAAGCACGCCTCGTTTTATCCATTTGAAATATTGGAGGAAATCAGTGTCTCGCGGGCCAAATATGGCTCCGATTCTCAGGATGACAACCGGGAAAATTTTCTTGAATTTCAGAGCCTCTGTTTCACCCAAAAGCTTACTCTCACCGTAAGGAGTGATGGGCTGGGGTGGAGTGGTTTCCTGAACCGGTTTTCCTCCAGATGAAGGTCCGACAGCGGCGAGGGTGCTGAGATGAATGATTCTTTGAGGAGATACGTTTTGAGACCTGAGCGCCTCAAAAAAACTTGCTGTCCCCTGATGGTTTACTGTATAATAATCAACCTTCTTGGTCGCTTTGGTTAAACCGGCAGCATGAAAGACATAATCAATGTCCTTGGGAAGGGAAGGAAGGGAGAAGAGATCTCCCTTGAGAAGGTGAATGTCGAGTCCTTTTATCCATTTGAGATTGTTGAGGTTCCGCACAAGAGCAACCACCTCCACGTTCTTCTTCAGTAAGAGTTCGATCAAATGGCTTCCGATGAAGCCGGTACCTCCAGTGACAAGGGCTTTCATGGGTAAGATTGTATGAAAATTACCTTCCACGGTCAAACTTAAGCCTCATGCTTGAAGTGCTGGATAAGAGAGAGGAAACTTTTTGAATAAAGGAGAGGTTTTAAGGAGGAGACTGGAGTGAGCATTTTCGATAAATGTTACGAGTTCACACGAGCGGATGAGGCTATAGCCATGGGGATGTATCCCTATTTCATGCCGATTCAAGAGGTTAGCGGGAACACAGTTCGAGTGGACGGAAAAGAGATGATCATGGTGGGCTCCAATAACTATTTGGGATTGCAGGACCATCCGAAAGTGATGAAAGCGGCTCAGGATGCTGTCAAGAGATACGGCGTCGCGACCTGCGGTTCTAGATTTTTAAACGGTACACTGGATATTCATCTTGAATTGGAGGAAAGGCTGGCCAAATTCATCAAAAAAGAGGCGGCTCTTGCCTTCAGCACTGGTTTCCAGACTAACCAGGGTATCATTACAACATTGATTGGAAGAGGGGACGCCGTCGTTACGGACAAGATGGTCCACGCCAGTATTGTCGATGCCTGCCGCCTGTCTTACGGACATGTCTTCAAGTACAAACACAATGACATGGCAGACTTGGAGAAGCAATTGGCTTCCCTGGATAAGGATATCGGGAAACTGATCATCGTGGATGGTGTCTACAGCATGGAAGGCGACTTCACCAACCTCCCGGGAGTCATCGAGGTTGCCAAGAAATACAACGCAAAAGTTATGGTGGATGATGCGCATGGCATCGGGGTCATGGGAAAAAATGGAAGGGGGACCTCCGAGCATTTCGGAGTCGAAGATGATGTTGACCTGGTGATGGGCACATTCAGCAAGTCTTTTGCCTCCCTGGGAGGGTTCGTCGCCGGAGATAAAAAAGTCATTTCTTACATCAAACATTTTGCTCGGTCCCTGATTTTCAGCGCGAGCATCACCCCGGCCTCTGTCGCAACAGTTCTGGCGACACTGGATATCATAGAGAATGAACCGGAGCGAAGAGAGAAATTGTGGAGTATCACAAAAAAAATGAAGGATGGATTCCAGGCCATGGGTTACAACACAGGCCCCACCGAAACCCCGATCATTCCAATCATCATCGGCACTGTTGAATTGACATTTCTGTTGTGGAAGCTCGTCAAAGAGGAGGGGATATTCACCAATCCCGTGATTTTCCCCGCGGTCCCTGAGGATAAATCTTTGATCAGGACCAGTTACTCGGCAACTCATACAGACGAACAGCTCGAGAGGGTGCTTGCGACTTTCGAGAAATGTGGGAAGCAACTGGTAATAATCAAATGAGAGGAACAGAAATCCAATCTTCCGGCGCTCCAATTCTCCTCTCGAATCAAGCCGGTCAATGAAAGGACAATGAGAAAAAAAACAACAATAGAGATACTTTTGCTTTCGCTCATCATCTGTATGGTCTTGAGCGCAGTTGAGGGCTCGGTTCCCATCCTCCCGTTGGATCAGGTCAAGGCGGGAATGAAAGGAAAGGGAAGGAGCGTTTTTCAGGGAAACCGGATTGAAGAATTCGATGTGGAGATTATCGGCGTGCTCAAGAATGTGCAGCCCAAAAAAAGCATTATCCTGGCCAGGCTAAAAGGAGGCATTTTGGATGAAGCCGGTGTCATCTCCGGGATGAGCGGAAGTCCGGTTTATGTGGACGGTAAACTGATTGGAGCTGTGGCCTACAGCTATGGGACTTTTGTCAAGGAACCGATCGCCGGGATCACTCCGATCGAAGAAATGATGTCCATCTCGGAAAAGCGTAAGAAAGGCCCTGTTTTTTCTCCTCAGGTTCCGGTAAAAAAGCATCTGACTTTAGACGAACTCTTCATGTTGAACAAAAATTTTTTCCTCTCGAAAGCTGTTTTTCATTCCGAAGGAAGGGCTCTGAAGCCGTTGAGCATTCCCCTTGTCTTCAGCGGATTTTCCTCTTATGCGTTTGAACAATCCAGGTCTTTCTTCTCGAACCTGGGATTCAATCCTGTCATGAGCGCTTTTTCTGGTCAGTCTCTTGAGACTATTTCCCCTCCTGACCTCACTTTGAGGGAAGGGGGACCCGTGGCCATCCAATTGGTCAGTGGTGATTTGGATATGTCTGCCGTGGGAACTGTTACTTATATCGATGGCAGCAAAGTCCTGGCTTTTGGCCATCCTCTTTACAATTTAGGCGCAGTGGATTATGCGATGACTAAGGCTAAAGTGATCACTGTTGTTCCCAGCCTTATGTCCTCGTTCAAACTCGCTGTGTCGGACAGCCTTGTCGGGAAATTCACTCAGGACAGATCTTCAGGACTTCTGGGTGAGCTGGGGAAGATCCCCCGTCTCGTTCCGGTGAACATCCGGATAATGGACTCTGATGGCGAATTGAAGGAATACAAGATCAAGGTCGTCAATGATAAGATTTTGACTCCCGTCTTGCTCAATGTTTCGCTCGGGGGAATCGTGACAACTGAAGAAAGAGCTATTGGAGACCTTTCTCTTGGTCTCCTGGGGAACATCTACCTGGAGAACGGGATGAACATCCGCCTCGATGATCTCTTCTCGGGCCAATTCGACGCCTCCGTTGTGAGCCTCTCGAGCCTTATTGCCGGAGTCGTTTATTTCTTGACCAATAATGAATTCGAAGAATTGGGGATCCACCGCATAGACCTGAACATTCAGGCTTTCGAAGAAGTCAAGTTTTCTTTCCTGGAGAAAGTCTGGTTGAGTAAGTATGAGGCTTCGCCCGGAGAGCGAATCGATGTGAAAATAGACTACCGGACATTCAGAGGAGAAAGTCATCGTGAAGAGGGAAGCATCCAGGTTCCTAACCTCCCCCCAGGTTCTGAATTTCAGATTGTTGTCGCAGATGCCGCATCGATGGCAAGAATCGAAATGAGTCAGTACAGATCCGCGACCTTTATTCCCCGGAATTTGAGCCAGCTCGTCCGGATGCTGAACAATCTCAGGAAGAACAACCGCATCTACATCAAGATGATCGCCTCCAAACCAGGAATATTCCTCAGAGGCGAAGAGATGTCGAATTTGCCTCCCTCGATGAGATCCATGTTTGCGTCTCCCCGTGCGGCAGCGTCTTCTCCGATCGAGCTCACCAGATCGACTCTGATGGAGTATCAGCTGCCGATTCCGTATGTTTTCAGGGGAGAAGCAGTGATTCCGGTCAAAATTAAAAAATAGGAGAAAAAAAGGAATGAAAAGAGCACTGGTCCCGTTTTTCGTGATGAGTATCCTTTTCGCTCAAGCTCTGCATGGCGTTGTTCCTCAAAAATGGGAAATCCGGAACAAGGACGATTTTTTAAGAGGAAAATTGAGTGGAATCTCGGTCTCTTATGACGGCGTTCTCTCCCTGTCTCCGAAAGAAGAGCCGGTGGAGGCTCCTGTTGAAGATTTTTATTTATCCCTTCTCCTCACTCCGCAGGGAGAAATATTCCTGGGGACAGGACATGCCGGGAAAATATACAAAATTGGCAAAAGCGGGAAAGTGGAGCTGTATTTCCAGGTCCCTGAAATGGACGTTCTCTGCCTTGCTCGGGACAGGAAAGGCAACCTTTATGCAGGAACCTCACCCAACGGGAAGATCTATAAAATCACAGAAAAAGGTCAAGGCGGACCTTTCTTCAATCCCCGCGAAAAATACATCTGGGACCTGTTTTTTATTGAACGGGGAGTTTTGCTGGCTGCGGTCGGTGAGAGCGGCGGGATTTATCAGATCAACATGGAAGGAGAAGGAATACAGATTCTGAGAACGGAGGAGAATCACGTTCTCTGCGTCGAAAAAGATTTGAATGAGGATATCATTGCCGGGACCGGGGGAAGCGGTCGAGTGTACCGGATTTCCCGCGGGAAAAAGCCATCTATCCTGTTTGAATCTCCTTATGAAGAGATACGAAGTGTCGCACTGGACAGAGAAGGGAATATCTACGCGGCGGCGGGGGGAAGAATTGTCAGCCCAGTGACTCCGGCTCCAGTGCAGGCGAAAGAGATTCCATCCTTAAGCCAGATGCAGCCCGGCGCTCTTTTTAAAATCAATTTCAAAGGAATCGCGAAGAGGGTTTGGCAGTCCAGTGATGAATTGATCTACAGCCTGTCATGGGATGAGACAGAGAAAAAGCTCCTTTTTGGAACCGGGGATAAAGGACGTGTTTATTCGTTAGATCGAAGCGAGAAGATTTCTCTCCTTATCCAGAAAAACTCCGCACAGGCATACTCCCTTGTTCCGTTCGGTCCGAAAATCTATATGCTTTCGAATAATCCCCCCGGCTTGAGTATCATCCATCCTAAGCAGATACTCGAAGGGGAATACCTGAGTCAGGTGATTGACACTCAAACTGTCTCCTCGTGGGGAAGAATGGATTGGGAATCAGAGGTTCCGTCTGGATGCAATCTTCAGTTTCAAACCCGGAGTGGAAATTCAAGCCGCCCCGGCGCGACCTGGAGCGATTGGTCGCCTCCCTACCAGAAGACGGAGGGCGAACAGATTCTCAGCCCAAAAGCCCGTTACCTCCAGTTCAAAGTCATGTTTAAAGCACGATCCGGGAAAGCCTCTCCGCTTTTGAGAAGGATCTCCTTGTTTTATCTGCAGACAAACCTCGCGCCGGAAATCACGATACTGACCATGCTTCCGCCAAATGTGGTCTATTTGAAGCCACCGATCCAGGCTGAAGTCGTCTGGGGAGCGGATACGGATATTTCAGAGCAGACAAAAAACGCTGCGGGAGAGAGAGCTTTGATCGTTCCGAAAAAAATCGAGAGAAAGGGATTCCAGACCGTTGTTTGGGAGGCGGAAGACGAGAATGGAGACAACCTTGTGTATTCGCTCTATATCAGAAAAGAAGGTGAAGAGGAGTGGCGGATCTTAAGGGAGAAGTGGACTGATACGATCTATGCCTTTGATACATTGACTTATCCTGATGGTGTGTATTTTCTGAAGGTTGTCGCTTCGGATACTCCCTCCAATCCTCCCGGGATGGAGCAAAAAGCCGAGAAGGTCAGCCGTCCTTTGGTGATCGATAATTCTCTTCCCACGATCAAAGGTTTTAGAGTGGACAGGGATAAGAATAAACTGATCGTCAGCTTCGCGGCCGAGGATTCGATGTCTTCCATCCAGGAAGTCAAATACCTTATCAGGCCCGGTGAGTGGATAAGCATTTTCCCTCGAGATGGGATCTGTGACTCGAGACAGGAGCGTTTCAGGGTATCTATCACTCTGCCCGCCGTATTCGATAACATGATCACCGTCAAGGTTCAAGACAGCCACGGCAATATCGGAGTCCACAGACAGAGTTTCTGAAAATTTAATGGGGAACGTCCCCGTTTATTTTATCTTTTATTTTACTCGTTCCAGGTATTTATCCTCTCGCGTGTCGATGCGGATGATGTCCCCTTCCTTGATGAACTGGGGAACATTGATGGTGATTCCGGTTTCGAGCTCTGCAGGTTTACTGCTCGCCGATTGAGTTGCCCCTTTAAGGAAAGGCTCGGTCTTGACCACTTTGAGGTTTATCGTTAACGGCGGTTCGACTCCCACCGGACTCCCCTCGTGCATCTCTATGAGAAAGACAACATTGGGAATGAGATAGGCGACTTCTCCACCGATCATGTCTTTAGTGAGTTTGATCTGTTCGTAGTTCTCGAGGTTCATGAATATATAGTCATCTCCGCTCTGATACAGAAATTCCATCTCGACTGTTTCAAGATAGGCCTGCTCGACCTTGTCTTTCGACCGGAACCTGTAGTCGAGCAGCGTTTGATTACCGAGGTTGCGGAGTTTTGTCTGCATCAACGCCTGCCCTTTTCCAGGTGTGACGTGGGTAGCTTCGAGAACCTTGTGAAGTTTCCCCTCGACTTTTATGACCATACCTTTTCTGATTTGAGTTGCGTTGATCATGTGTCCTCCTCGATTTCTTCTCGCCTGGCCCCTGCATCGACGCGGACGACATAGGCCTTTGCGCCTGTTTTTTCCAGAGCTGCGGCAACGTTTGCCGCGTTCTCAGGTGCGTAGGCAAACATGCATCCTCCGCCTCCCGAGCCGTTCGTCTTTGCACCCAATGCGCCGGCCTCGAGCGAAACAGCTATCATTTGCTCGATTTTTGGAGTGGAGATGCGGATGCTGTCCCTGAGGACATCGTGTTGGCGGGAAAGCAGTTCGCCGAATCGGGCATGGTCGAAAACCTCTGATTCAAAAAGGGCCCTGCCTTCAGCAGTGAGGTCCCTTGTGAGAAGGGTTCCTTTCAGCAGTCTTTTGACATCCGGCGATAACTTTTCTATCTCGTCTTTCTCTCTTTGTGTGAGAGGGCTTTTCAGGTTGAACCCGTCTATTTTTTCCTGAATGCTGGCCTCTCCTTCGAGGACATGACTTTTTATGTACCCCAACATTCCGGTCGTGTCTTTTTTCTGGAGAGAATCGGCCAGAACGAATTCTTTCAATGAATTTTTCAGCTTTTTGACTTTCAATTCCTCATCAAAATCGATGGTGACCACTCCTCCCAGAGCAGAGGAAAAATGGTCCATTTTTCCTCCAGGTTCTCCGAACTCAGCCACCTCGCTCAAAAAGGCCAGCTCTGCGATCTCATCCACGGCACTGGCTCTTTTATCGCCGGCTGCTTCCAGGAGGAACTTTATCCAGGCCACCACAAGGGCAGAGGAGCTTGCTGTGCCTGAATTTATTGGGATTGTGCCCCGGACATGACAGTCCCACCCTGTGGGAAACCGGACGCCTTTCCTTTTCAATACATTCACGGCACTTTTCAGGTAATCTCTTTCCTGAGTGTATTCCGCCTCTTTTTCGAGTGTGAATTCTTCAGCGTCTCCGATATCAGGGAGGTCTATTTTGAGAGTGTTGTCCTTCCTTTTTTTTCCGCTAATGGAAATTCTCAGGTTGATTGCCGCTGCGATAATCGGAAGGCCGAAATAGTCCTGATGTTCTCCGAAGAGGCACACTCTTCCCGGTGCCGAGACTTTGATCTCTTCTCTCATGATTTTTTTTTATCTAATCCAGATAGACTCTGTCAAATTATTTTTTAAGTTATCAAAGCCTGACCCCATAAATAATCATTTTTTTTTATGAAGGACTCTGGTATTATTCGCAATAAAATGATTGAGCTTTGCTTTTTAGGGACCGGCGGATCCGTAGCCACGGAGAACAGGGATAACACTTCTTTTCTGATCAAACAGGATGATGAGCTGTTCCTCATCGACTGCCCGGGAGGAGTTTTTCAGAAAATCAAGAGGTTCAACCTTGATCCCAGGAATGTCGCCGCGATATTGATCACCCATATCCATCCTGACCATGTCTACGGGCTGCCTTCTCTGGTCCACAGCCTGATGCTGGATGAAGGGCGCATCCGGCTTTATGGCTCAGAGGAATCTGTCCGTTTGTGCAGAGACCTTCTGGACCTGTTTCATTTGAGGGGAAAAAAGATCAAGACCAGGATCGAGTTTGTCACGCTCGATGCGGGAGAGAGCTTCGAATTGGAGGGTTCCGTTCTCGGCACTTCTTTCAAAGTCCCGCACAGCCCGTCTTCCCTGGCTTTTCATTTCCGATTCAAGAAGGAAAGGAAAGACCTGGTGTATTCGGGTGATACGCCCTGCGATCCTTCTCTTTTTCGGTATGCCGCGGGGAAGGATTGTCTCGTCCACGACTGCAGCGCCCCGTCTCGTGTGTTTAAGGATTATCCGTCTCTGAAAACCATGCACACTCATTCACTCCAGCTGGGGCAGCATGCCCAGGGATCCGGGATCAAATGTCTGGTTCCCTGTCACTTTTTCGGGGAATTGGATTTTTCTCTCCGGGAGATCGAGGAGGAAATTCGAAAAAACTACACGGGCAAATTGATTATTCCTGAGGATTTTGAAAGAATCCCCTTATGAATAAACAGCAGGTCTGGAGGAGAGACGGAAGAGGAGGAAGGAGTGAGAGGGTACACGTTGAACGGGGCATATGCCGAATTCTCCGAGAGCATCAAAGGTTCC
>SOIA01000018.1 GCA_004378665.1 Candidatus Aminicenantota bacterium | reverse complement strand
TAATTTATTTTGATTTTCATCAATATTTTGTTGTTAAGCTTTGATGAAGAAGTTATAATAATCCGTTCTATAAACACACGAATGGTTGAGTTCGTGCACTTCAAAGATAAGGTTCCACAAGAAATTCTGAAATTTCAGTTCCTGAATTGCAGATGCAGTGAGCCTTTGCATGGAATTGAAACAAGGAGGGTAAATCTTAATGGATAAGGAAGTAGTCTTAAGCAAAATTGCCACGAGATTGCGTATCCACTCTGTCAAAATGACGACAAAGGCCGGGTCAGGCCATCCGACGACGTGCTTATCCATGGCTGACCTGATAGCTTGCCTGTTCTTCGATGAGATGAGGTTCAATCCCCAAGACCCTCATGATTGGGCCAATGATGAGTTTGTCCTTTCAAAGGGCCATGCCGCGCCGATTCTCTGGGCCGCCTATGCGGAAGCGGGGATTATCCCAGAAAGAAGCTTGATGACTCTCAGAAAGATCACCAGCGTGCTCGAAGGACATCCCACTCCACGGATGAAATGGATAAAAGCCGCGACCGGTTCCCTCGGGCAGGGCCTTTCAGTCGGAGTCGGGATGGCCGCAGCCATGAAGCTGGGCAAATCTCCAGGAAGAGTTTACGTTCTCCAGGGAGATGCGGAGTGTGCGGAAGGGTCTGTCTGGGAAGCCTGCAACACAGCTCACTATCTCAGGCTCAGCAATCTCTGTGTTGTCGTGGATATTAACAGGTTGGGCCAGTCAGGGGAAACCATGCACGGGCACGATATCAAAGCGTACGAGAGGAAATTCAAAGCCTTTGGCTGGGATACGATTTCCATAGATGGACACAAGATCCCTGAGATTCTCAAGGCGCTTCAGAAAGCCAGGGAGAACAAGAATCCCACTGCGATATTAGCCAGAACGATAAAAGGGAAAGGAGTGTCTTTTGTTGAGGACAGGAATGGATGGCATGGAAAACCCTTGAAAGCGGATGAGATGAAAAGGGCTTTGGAAGAGCTGGGCCCCATGCCTCCGGTAGATTCGAAGAAATACGTCAAGAAACCGAGAAAGAGCACAACCCTTCAGCTCAAAAAAAGATTCAATTTCAAAAGAACTTTCTACAAGGAAAAGGTGGCCACACGTCGGGCTTACGGGAATGCGCTGGAGAAATTGGGGCAGGTCAACGAGGCTATCGTGGCGCTTGATGGAGATGTGAAAAACTCCACGTATGCCGAGGATTTTTTCGAAGCGTTCCCCAAGAGGTCGTTCCAGTCATATATTGCCGAGCAGAACATGGTGGGGATGGGCCTCGGAATGTCTGCCAAGGGTTATATTCCCTTTATCGCAACATTTTCCGCTTTTCTGGTAAGGGCTCATGACCAGATACGGATGGCCGCTTATTCTTTTTCGAACATTAAATTCGTCGGCTCGCATGTGGGTGTGAGTATCGGTGCGGATGGTCCTTCGCAGATGGGCCTCGAGGATTTGGCGGTGTTCAGACCCATTCCCGGCTGTGCGGTTCTTTATCCCAGTGATGGTCCATCCACAGAAGCCTGCGTGGAAACACTCGCCAGGCACAAAGGGCTCTCATATTTGAGGACATCCCGACCCGCGATGCCTCTCCTGTACAGTCAAGATGAGAAATTCCCGATCGGCGGCTCAAAAGTCCTCAAGAAGAGTCAGAAAGATGTTGCAGCGGTCATCGCAGCCGGAATAACAGTGTATGAAGCATTGAAAGCCTATGAGGAGTTGAAGAAAGAGGGAATTTCTGTCAAAATTATCGACGCCTATTCAGTGCAGCCGATCGATAAATCCGGCATTACCAGAGAAGTCGAGAAGTCCGGGAAGAAGGTTGTCGTGGTCGAGGACCATTTTTCGAATGGCGGGTTGGGAGATGCAGTGGCAATGGCTTTGAGCGGAAAAACAGAGATTCTCCATCTTGCCGTTGAAGATCTTCCCCATTCAGGAGAGCCGGATGAGCTGTTGGACAAATACGGCATAAATGCCAGACATATAAAAAACGCCGTGAAAAAGCTCCTGAGAAGTTAGAGAGGTTAGAGAACAAGAGGAATGACAACCATGAATCATCGCGTTTTTTTGTATCGTTACAATCCCTCGGCTCGGGAGAAGTTTTAATGGCAGGAATAAGAATGCGAAAAAATCTCTATTTTAAATATTCCTTGGTTTTACTCGTGTTATTCTTCTTTGCAGGACTCGCTGCAGAGGGAGTGCTCCAGTCCACACAAAGCAGGAGTTCTTCCCTCCCTGAAACTGGCCGGGTGATCGCTGTGTATGATGGCGATACGATCAAAGTGAGATTCAAGGATAAACAGGAGTATACGGTCAGGCTCATCGGTGTCAATGCGCCGGAAATTGGCTTCGGAAGAGAAGAGTTGAAATTTAGGGCGGAGATGTCCAAGCGGTTCGTCTTCTACTATCTTTACGATAAAAAGATCAGATTGTCTTATGGAAGAGAAGTTGTCGATCAATACGGCCGGGTCCTGGCTTTTATCTGGACAGAGGAGCAAGGACTATTCAACGAATTCATCATCAGCGAAGGATTTGCCTCTGCTCTTCTGACTTTTCCGTTTTCGTACAGTGATGAGTTTAAAGAAGCCGAAAGAGTTGCGCGCAATAACGGAAAAGGAACCTGGAAGCGCAAAGATTATACGCGTATCCAGGTGACGGAGACGAAAAGTTTTATCGGGCAAATCGTGACTGTTGAGTTCCAATGCGCGAATGTGCGGACCCAAAGAAAGTATGTATACATAGATACATCCGAGCGAGAATTTTCAGCCATCATATCCAAAAAAAATATTTCCTCCTTCCCGCTGCATCAATCCTACAGAAAAAAGGTCTTATCTGTCACAGGTTTCCTGGAGGAATACAAAGGGAAACCTCAAATTATGGTTTTCTTTCCCAGCCAGATTGAGATAAAAGGCCAGTAAATTGGGAACGGGGAATCTTCTTTTCTACTTCTTTATCATTTTTACTTCTGCAAAGATCATGGGGGAAATCTGCGTCAGGTTGAAAATGCCGCCCATCATCGGGGAGCTGATGGCGGGTGTCCTTCTGGGAAATTATGTCCTTGGAATAATCGACAATTCCAACGATGTGCTGATGTCCTTTGCCGAGATCGGAGTGATTTTCTTGATGTTTCATGTCGGGCTGGAGATTCGGGTGAAGGACCTTTTTGCAGTCGGCCGAACCGCTGTGTTTGTCGGGATCCTCGGAATCCTCATCCCGTTGATCATGGGTTTTCTCACCATGTTTTTTCTTGGCTACCAGGTCGTCGAGAGCCTTTTCATCGCCACCGCCATACTGGCCACAAGCGTTGGAATCACTGTCAAGGTTTTAAAGGATTTAGGGCTGATCAAGCATAAGGTAGCGTATATCGTCCTGGGAGCAGCGGTGCTGGATGATATTTTTGCGCTGATCATCCTGGCTCTGGTGAAAGGCCTGGCCAAAGGAGAGTTCCATACACTGGAATTTTCCCTCCTAGTCCTCGAATCCATAGTTTTTGTGGGCTTTCTTACCTGGTGGGGACCCAAGCTGGCTTCCCGGACGCGCCACTGGATCGAGAAATTGAACATCCCCGAAGGGCCTTTTGTCCTGTCTGTCGTCCTCTGTCTGGGACTGGCAGAACTGGCTGATGTGATTGGTCTGGCTGCCATAATCGGGTCTTTCATGGCAGGAATAGTGATCGATGAGCTGGCCGGTGTTTATGACCTGGAAAACAAGGTGAAATACGTCAACGAATTCTTTCTCCCGTTCTTCTTTGTCATGATGGGAGCGCATCTTGATCCCCGTGCTTTTGCGGATCCAAGATTGCTCTTCTTGATACTGATTGTGACTGTTGTGGCCGTGGTGAGCAAGATGGCCGGGTCTGCTCTGGCATGCATGAAGGAGGACTGGAAGACAAAAATCCAGACAGGTGTCTGCATGGTTCCTCGAGGAGAAGTGGGGATTATTGTTGGCCTCGTCGG
>SOIA01000206.1 GCA_004378665.1 Candidatus Aminicenantota bacterium | reverse complement strand
AGATCATTGAAGAATGGCTGATGAGCAGTGAAATGGTCGAGGAGATCTCCCATATCCCCCGACTACTCTTCATACTTAATCAAACTGAGCACATCCACATTCGGATGAGCCTTTTTGATAAACTCGATTCCCTTTAAAAAAACAACATCGACGACCGACGCAAAACCGACCACTTCCCCTCCTTTTTTTTTCATCAGATCGATGGCGTTTACAGAAGTGGAACCCGAAGCGATAAGGTCATCGACTATAATCACTTTCTGGGAAGGATCAATGCTCTCCATGTGGGTTTCCAAATATTCAAAAGCATCCTCATCAGAAGCTTCGCCACGGACGGTCTCGCTGGGGAACTTGCCTTTTTTTCGGATAGCGACAACCCCAAGTCCCAATTTATGGGCCATTGGAGCCGCAAAAAGAAATCCTCGGCTTTCAATCCCAGCGATGATATCGGGTTTCTTCTTTCTCGCCCAGGCCACAAGCTCGTCAATAACATTATTAAAGCTGGCGGCATCCTCAACAAGGGGAGAAATATCCTTAAATCCTTTCCCCGGCTGCGGAAAATCCTTGATTTCGCGGATTTTGTTTTTAGCCCTTTTCAGCATCTTGCTTCCTTTTGAATTTCCCTTATTAAAAAATAAAAATATTCTTATGTCAACTCATTACGTCAAAAACACGCACTCTCCACAAAAAAGCAATACTCCCTCCTTTGTTTCTATTTGACTTCTTTGGTGTAAACAGTCCGTGTGGGAAAAGGAATGCTGATTCCGGCTCTGTTCAGAGCATTGTAGATCTCGTCCGTCATCTTGATCTTTGTGGAATACGCCTCTGTATATTCTTTCACCCAAGCTCTGGCGATAAAATCAAGCGAAAAGTCAGACATCTTCAAGAACTGGACCACAGGTTCAGGCTCCTCGATTACCGTGTCTATTATTTTTACGGCGTTCAGGACAACTTGCCGGACTTTTTCAGTGTCCGAGCCATATGCTATCCCGAATTCAACGTTGACGCGGATAGAAACATCGGGATGAGTGAAGTTTTTAATTTTTGCATTGGCCAGGTATCCGTTGGGGATATACACCACTTCATTGTCGTAGGTCTTCAGCTTGGTGCTTCTCAAGCCTATATCCAGGATGACGCCCATCTCCCCTGATTCTAGCTCAACCTTATCTCCCACTTTGAACGTTCTGTCCAGGACGAGCTGAAGCCCGCCCAGTATGTTGCTCAGGGAATCCTTGACGGCCAAACCAATGGCGAGGCCAGCGATTCCGGCAGTTGCCAGAAGAGGACTGATATTGATGCTCCAGGCATTAAACGCAAAAATCACAGCCAAAATGATGACCACTGCTTTTAAGATCTTCTGAAGAAACGGGATCAGTCTCTCATCCGCGCTGGTTTTGGTCTTGAATTTCCATTCTTTCATCCACAGTTGGGAAAGATGAGAAATAATCCTCAGAAGAAATATAGTCACGATGAGGACGAGAAGAGTATCCACTATACTCTGAAGCACGGTCGTCCTGAGCTCAAAATGCTGGAGCCCAACCTTGATTGCCACCAAAAGAACGACATAGAAAATCAAGGAAGAGAGACTCTTCACAATGATATCATCTATTTTCGTTGTCGTTTTCTTGACCAGAGGTTTCAGCACCACTTTCAAAAAGATTTTTAAGATAAAGGCAATAACAAGAGTGAGAACCAGAATCGCGATGAATCTTAAATAGACATTCTCTGAGATGAACTGAATGGCTTCGTTTATAAAATCCATGTTACTCTCTCCTTGTCCGCTAACTAATCATTAGAATTTATACATAAACTGTCTGTTTATTTCAATTTGTTTTGAAAATTGAAGTGTCACTTAATTACTGGGTATAAACACCTATCCCCTTCTTTAAGAAGAGATGATTATTTTTCTCTGGTCTTTTTTCCCCATTCGAAAGGTGACACGAATCGCATCTAAGTTGAACTTGACCTTCTCAGCCCACTCGACAATGATGACGCCTTGCCCCAGATAATCTTCCCATCCCAGGTCCATGATCTCAGAATCCTTTTCAAGCCGGTAAAGGTCGATGTGATAGATGGGAAATTTAGCCTGATAGATGTTCACCAGAGTGTAGGAGGGGCTGCAGACCTGATGAAAATCTTTCAATCCTAATCCAGCCGCTAATCCCTTGGCAAAAACCGTCTTTCCTGTTCCCAACTCCCCTTCCAGAAAAACGACTTCATCTCCTTCGAATCCCTGAGACAGCTTTTTGGCTAGAAGGAAGGTCTCCCTCTCAGAATTCGTGACATACTCTTCACGGCTCTGGGACTGATTTTTTTTTATTCTCATGAATCAACCGCGCGGAGCGAGGAGTTTGATGCTCTGGGGCAAATAACGGATGATATCCCCAGCTGTCAAAGGCTTCTCCCCTACTTTTTCAACTCCCAGATCACCGCTCAAGCCGTGGACATAGACAGCCGCCAGAACAGCCTCCAGCAGGTTTTTCTCCTGGATGATCATGGACGCGATCATCCCGCTCAAGACATCCCCGGAGCCTGCTGTGGCCATTCCCGGGTTTCCGGTCGGATTGACATATACTTTTCCATCAGGTGTGGCGGTCAGCGTTCTGTACCCTTTCAGAACAAGATACACCCCATACTCTGCGGCAAACTGAGGCACAAGCTCCAATTTCCTCGCCACAACCTCTCTGGTAGAAATGTCCAAGAGCCGGGCAAACTCACCGGGATGGGGTGTGAGGACTGCAGGCTTGCGCAAAGATTTAATGGTTTCCGGCTTGGACGCCAGTATATTCAGGGCATCCGCGTCGATGACCGCAGGGATATTGATTTTCGGAATCAGGGAAAAAACGAATTCGGCTGTGGAAGGATGTGTGGATATCCCCGGCCCGATCATCAGAGCATCCTTCCCCTCAAGGAGAGAAACCGTCTTTTTCAAGGCCTCGGACGAGAGAGTTTTTTCCGGTGTCTCTGACAGAGGCTCGGTCATCAACTCGTCCATGCCGCGAGCGACAATAGGAAGGCAGCTTTCCGGAGTCCCCACTGTCACCAGGCCGGCTCCCATCTTTAAGGCTGCCTTTCCGGCCATGACGGCCGCGCCCGTTTTCCCCAGAGATCCGGAAAGAATGAAGAGATGTCCGTAGGTTCCTTTATGGGCATCCCTTTTCCGTTTTTTGAAGTAAGGAGCAACGGTTTTTTTCTCCACCAGTTCAAGCTTGAGCTCTTTATCATTGAATAAAAAAGAAGGGATGCCGATGTCAGCTATGACCAGTTCTCCGATACACTCTTCTGCAGGCGGGAAAACATTGGAGATCTTGGGGGCAGCCAAAGTCACCGTCAAATCAGCCTTCACACAGGGACCGATAATCTGGAATGTATCGGAAGATAAGCCGGAAGGAATATCCACGGCAACCTTAAATGCCTTGGATTTGTTGATCAGCTCGATCACATCAACATAAAGCCCTTGAGCCGGCTTGGTGAGGCCTGTCCCGAAAATCGCATCGATAATCACGGAGGACTGTGAAATTTTTCGCTTCTGAAGGTTTAGATCTTTCACGGAGCGGACTTCACTGATCCTTATTCCGATCTCCTCGGCAACTTTTAAATTTCCTGCGGCATCCCCCTTTACCTCGCTCTTTGAAGCCAGAAGCAGCACATCC
Source organism: Candidatus Aminicenantota bacterium (assembly GCA_004378665.1). Classification (GTDB taxonomy): domain Bacteria; phylum Acidobacteriota; class Aminicenantia; order Aminicenantales; family Aminicenantaceae; genus SOIA01. The sequence continues at coordinate 319 of SOIA01000206.1, read as the reverse complement.
GGGTCAGCACCCTGCTTTAAAAGATGCCGTGCCACGACAAAGCCATCGCCACCGTTGTTTCCTTTACCCGCAACAATCGTAAATTTTTCTTTGCTCAAATCCGGAAATCTTTTCTGGATATTCTGAAAAATCCTCAGACCGGCGTTCTCCATCAGGGTAGGGCCGGGTATACCGAGCTCCTGGATAGCCCGTCTATCGATCTCTTTCATCTGTTTTGACGAGAGGACTTTCATGGCCACTCCTTTGCCATCTGGTTTGGAGTTATCTCCGTATTTATTGAGGATTGTACCATTTTCGAACTCAGGCTTCAAAAGCTTTG